>DHJT01000030.1:22518-32719 GCA_002404465.1 Sutterella sp. UBA4713
CTTGTTGTTGTACCGAATCCGAGTTACCACCCGAAAGGGGATCTGAATATTGCTTCGGGCGGACGGGTTGTCCCCGGAGCCGGTCCCTACACGTATGCGTGTCTATTAGTTGTGTCTCCTCGGATTTTTAAGGGATTAAAACCCGTGCGGGCCAAGCTTTTTCCTTGGCTCTGGCAGTTTCGCGTGACGGCGCAAGTTCATCGCGGCTTTTGGAGCAATGTCGGGGATCCGTCCGAATATGCCGCACTTAAGGGCAACGCCCGTGCACTTTTATGGGCCCGGTTTCCCGGAAAGGATAATTAACGATGGCATCTTTTGAAGAACGGTTTGAGGTATTGGCGCGCTTGCACGGCCAGGAGGGTATCGAGCGGTTACGCAATGCCCGTGTTGTTGTTTTCGGTGTGGGAGGCGTCGGTTCCTGGGCAACTGAGGCGATGTGCCGCAGTGCCGTCGGTTTTTTGCGCATCATTGACATGGATACGGTTGCCGTGAACAACACGAACCGACAGTCCGAAGCCCTTGTCGAAAATTACGGACGTGCCAAAGTTGACGTTTTGGCCGAGCGATTGTGCGGCATTAACCCCGATGCCCGGATTGAAGCGCTTCAGACGCGCGTGACGACAGAAAATGTCGCGGAACTGATTCCAGAGAACTCTTTTGTTCTCGAATGTGTTGACGATGTCGAGGCGAAGGCCGCTATTGTGTGCGAGGCCAAAAGGAAGGGTTCATTTGTCGTTATTTCCGGGGGCGCGGGCGGCAGGCGTGATTCGACGCAAATCCGCCTGGCTGATTTAACGCAAGTGGCCGGTGACCCGCTTTTATCGAAGTTGCGCTACACCTTGCGTAAACGCTACGGTTTTCCGGCCGGATCCATGAAACGCTCAAAGCCGTTCGGTATTTCGGCCGCCTACTCGTTGGAGGCGATCGAGCAAGGACCGGGCGGAACCTTCGGTACTTCGATGGCCGTGACGGCCGCTATGGGAATGGCCGTTGCCGGCGCTGTCTTAAGAGCGATTGTTGCGGGAGGTAATGCATGAAATCCCTTCAAGAACGTCTTGCGGACTTTAGGCGCCTTACGGGTGTCGAACTTCCGATTATGAATGCCCCGATGGCAGGCGTCACAACGCCCGAGATGGTTGCTGCAGTAAGTGACGCCGGAGGCCTCGGAGTTTTAGCCGCGGATTTTCTAGATGCCGATGAAATAACGCGTGCCGTTGCCCGTGTTCGAGAAAAAACCGATAAACCCTTTGCCGTCAATTTGCGTGTCCCTGTTTTCGAAAAAAATGTGGATATAACGCCGCTTACTCAGGCTTTACAGGCGTTACGGGAGGAGTTGGGTTGTCCCGAAACAATCGAGCTTCCGGATTTCGATGCGCAATTTGAGGCCGTGCTTGATGCGTCGGTTCCCGTCGTTCGTGTTGCATTCGGCGGATTTCGGGAGATTTATGCCGATAAACTCAAAGATCGGGGGGTACGAATCATCGGTGCGGCAACAACACTACGGGAGGCGAAGGTGCAACGCGCGGCCGGAGCCGATGCCGTTGTGGTTCAGGGAGCCGAGGCCGGCGGCCCGCGGCTTTCTTTTGAAAGCAGGGACGAGGATCTTGTCGGGCTGATGAGTCTGATCGGGCCGGCCGGGCGGGCGACACGCCTTCCGATTATTGCCTCAGGCGGCATTGCATCGGCTTTTCAGATGGCCGCTTCCCTTGTAGCCGGAGCCTATGCCGTCGAGGTCGGTACGTATTTGGTCAGAACGCGACAAAGCACGCTGAGCAAGGCTTACGACAGCGCGCTGGAATTTGCCTGCGATACCGATGCGCGCCTGACACGGTTGATTTCGGGGCGTTTGACGCGTGCTTTGCCCGGAGCCCTTTTTCAGGCATTAAAAGAGGCTGACATTGCCGCGTTGCCGTACCCGGCGCAACTGACAGCGTTGCTTCCGATTTATCGTGCGGCCCTTGAAAAGGAGCGGTACGACCTTGTGCCTTTAAGTTGCGGGCAGAGCATACCGGCCCGTGTTCCGGAAGAAACAGCCGATGCGGTTACCTTGCTTTGTAAAGAATGCCGAGACCTTTTGCAGGAGGTCTTGTGAAAGCATTACTTGTGGTCGACGTTCAAAATGATTTTTTGCCGGGTGGGTCACTGGCCGTTGCCGGCGGCGATGCCGTTATTGATCCGATTAATCAGCTTATGAAAGCCTTTTCCGAGGCAGGTTGCGTTGTGGTTTGTACGGCCGACTGGCATCCGTCCGATCACGTCAGTTTTGCCGTCAATCATGCCGGCAAGTGCGTCGGCGATACGGTTTGCGTTCCTTACGGCGAGCAACACCTGTGGCCCGTGCATTGTGTTGCCGGGACGTCAGGCGCTGCATTTTCTTCAAGGCTTCTGACCGATTATGCCGATGCCGTTATCCGTAAGGGGATGCGGCGCGATTGCGATAGCTATTCGGGATTTATGGAAGCCGACCGTTTGCGGAAAACGGGACTTGCCGGGTATCTGAAAGAAAGAGGCGTTGATTCGGTTGCCGTTTGCGGTCTGGCGTTGGATTTTTGTGTGTCTTGGACAGCGCTTGATGCGGCCTCAGAGGGTTTTCGTACGAGCATTGTGGTTGACGCAAGTCGTGCAATCGATGCGGCCGGGTCGCTCAAAGCGGCAAGGACGGCCTGGAACAAGGCTAAGGTGCGCGAAGTTACCGTAGCACAAGTCCTGAAAAAATAGCTCAATGAGTGAGCAGCACCCGAATTTTCGGGTGCCTCGACAGGGACTTTTAGACTACCGGACGATAAAGAGCGGAACGCTTCCTTGAGCCGCCACTCGCATGACAACCGATCCTGCGAAAGCCGACTCGACGTTGGAGCGTCCGTGGCTTCCCATGATCAGCAAATCGAGTTTTTCCTTGTTGGCGTACTTGGCAATTTCATCGCCGGCATTGCCCCGGAGCATGACTTCGCGAACGCCTCCGAGTTCAGCAAAGAATGGGCGCAGCGGAGCCATGACGTTCTCAAAGGCTTGTTGCTCGAGCTCTTTGCCGCCTGCCTCACTTAAAAGTGCGGCTTGAGCCAGTCCGGCCGTGCGTCCTGATGCGGCTAAAGAGGCCGCTCCGAGAGCACCGAACATGAAGTCATCGACACTGCGGGAGACGTACACGGCCTGGAATTCACAGTTTTCCGGAAATAGTTTCCGATTGGCGATCAGATAGGCAATGACGCGTTCGGAGCGTTCGGATTCATCAACGGCAATGCCGATTTTCTGAAGGGACTTTTTGTTGCTAAGCGGGGCGCGAACAATCAGAACCGGCGTTGTTGTTCGGGCTAAAACGCCGATTGTGACTGAACCGAAAAATAGAGTCTCCAGGGCTGTCAAACCGCGCGAACCGATTAAAACGTAGGTGGCGTCGATTTGCTCGGCTTTTTCAGCAATCTTTTCGGCAGGAATCCCGATGGCCCAATCGGTTTGCGGTGTGATACCGGATTTTTTCAGTGTTTCGGAAGCCGGTACGAGAATGCTTTCGGCAAAACTTTTGAAGCGTTCGGTTCCTGTGGCCCCGAGACGGCGCAACACTTCGGTCGGCAGGCTCGGTTCAATGACGGTAAAAAGCGTCACTTCCGGTTTTTCGGAGGCCTCGGCAACAACGTATGTGAGGAAGTCCAAAACGTTTGTCGCATACCGACTGTTATCAATGGCAACGAGAATCTTTTTCATAGAACTCTCCCTGAGAAATCAGCGGCAGGCGTATGAAAACCTGACCGATAACCGATTGTAATGCGCGGCGCGTTGCTCGGGGGCGCGATTTCACGTCCGAGCTGAGTTCGAGAAACCGATTTCCGTTTCTTTTTCAAATTGATACACGAGGCGCGACAAAAGTGCCCGTTTTTTAGGCAGGCAGGCTAAAATAACCTCCCTTATCCGAATCGAAGAAAGCCCCAATTTCTCGACCATGCAAATCGGTCCGTATTCGCTTGTTAATCCCGTTATTTTGGCTCCGATGGCGGGCGTTGCCGATGCCGCATTTCGGGGAATTTGCCTTGAGTGCGGGGCAGGAATTGCCGTCGGAGAAATGGTCCAAAGCGACCCGCTTTTGCGAGGAACGGCCGAATCGGAAAGGCGTTTTCGGGCAAGTGATGCGGAAGCGATTCCGGTCGTGCAACTTTTAGGGTCCGATCCGCAAGCCATGGCCGATGCGGCCCGGCACGCGGTTCGATGCGGGGCCAAGATTGTGGACATTAATTTCGGGTGCCCGGCACGCATTGTTTGCGGTAAGGCGTGTGGGTCGTTCTTGATGGCCGATACGGCGCTTGCCGAGCGCATTATGGCGGCTGTTTACGAGGCGGTTTCGGTCCCCGTGACCGTTAAAATGCGTTTAGGATGGGATAAAGCGCATCAAACGGTCTTTGAACTGGCTCGTGCGGCTCAGGATATCGGGCTGGCAGCCGTCACGGTGCATGGCAGAACACGGCAGGCGCGTTTTACCGGGCCCGTTGATTATGAGGCCATCGGCCGCCTTGCTGCGTCTCTTTCGATTCCCGTGATTGCCAACGGCGATATCGATTCGGCGCAAAAGGCCGTGCGTGTGTTGCGAGAGACGGGGGCCGGTGCCGTGATGATCGGGCGAGCGGCTCTCGGAGCGCCGTGGATTTTTACCGAAACGGCCGATGCCTTAGCAGCAAGACCGATTACACGTCTTTCGGCCAAGGCGCGACGGGATATTGTTTTAAGGCATTTTGACGAGCACATGCGGCAAGCGCAAGGGAGCCGAAAAAAAGCCGTGTTCTCGTTTCGTAAACACGTGGTGCGGTACCTTTTGCCGCTACCGCAAGGAAAAGAAAAAGTGCGTCGCATTCTTGCCGAGCAGGACGAAGGCGTCGTACGCGAACTTTTGTCAGAATTTTTAGGTCAGGCACAATGACGGAAGCGGAAAAAAAACAGGGCGATAACGAGCAAGACGAATTGGCGCGTCTTGTCGTTTCGCGTGTGGAAGACTATGTACGGGATTTGGACGGGGTCGACGGATTGCCGATTCACGGCATGATTGTCTCGGCCGTCGAGAGGCCGCTGTTTCGTTGGGCAATGAATAAAGCCGGGCAAAATCAAAAGCTGGCCGCAAAGATTTTAGGAATTAATCGAAATACGCTTCATAAAAAACTGCGTGAGCAGGGTTTTTGGAATGCACCTTAATCGGAGGAAATCGCACTATGCGTAAGCAAGCTCTTATCAGCGTCTCGGATAAAACGGGCGTGGCTCAATTTGCTCGATCTCTTGCAGATCTCGGGTACCACATCCTGTCAACGGGAGGAACGGCCAAGCTTCTAAATGCCCAGGGCATTGCCTGTCAGGAAGTAGCCGACTACACGGGATTTCCCGAGATGCTTGACGGGCGCGTCAAGACACTTGATCCGCACATCCATGCGGGTATTTTGGCGCGTCGCCCCGTTGCCGAACACATGGCAGCGCTTGCTGCGCACGGAATCGAACCGATTGACATTGTCTGTGTGAATCTGTATCCGTTCGAGCAGACGATTGCCCGTCCCGACTGCACGTTCGAGTTGGCGATTGAAAACATCGATATCGGCGGGCCGACGATGATTCGGGCTGCTGCAAAAAATCACGAATCCGTGACGGTTGTTGTCGATCCGGCCGATTACGCGCGTGTTATCGAGGAGCTGAAGGCCTCAGGCGCCGTCAGTGCCGCAACGCGTCTTGCTTTGGCCAAGAAGGTTTTTGCGCATACGGCTCGGTACGATGCCGCAATCAGTAATTACCTCACGAGCTTGGACGATCAAAACAAGCGCACAAAAAAATTCCCCGACGTCTTTACGCGCCAGTGGGTTAAGGTTCAGGATATGCGCTACGGCGAAAATCCGCATCAGGCCGCTGCGTTTTATCGCGAACACAATGTGGCTCCGGGGCTGATTGCCGGGTACACGCAACTACAAGGTAAAGAGCTTTCTTACAACAATATTGCCGATAGCGATGCCGCTTGGGAGGCGGTTCGAAGCTTTACGGTGCCGGCCTGTGTGATCATCAAGCACGCCAATCCGTGCGGAGCGGCCGTCGGAGCAAGTGTCCTTGAAGCGTACAAGAAGGCATTTTCGTGTGATTCCAAAAGCGCTTTCGGCGGCATCATTGCGTTTAACCGACCGGTTGATGCGGCAACGGCCGAGGAAATTTCCAAGCAATTTGCCGAGGTGATTATTGCGCCTGCCTACCAGGTTGACGCTGTGGCTGTTTTCGGACGTAAAAAGAACCTGCGTCTTTTGACGGTAGCAAACGGTGACTCACACAACGATTACGATTTTAAGCGTGTGGGCGGCGGTCTTTTGATTCAAACACCCGATACGCAACTGTGCTCGGAGGCCGATCTTAAAGTCGTGACGAAAAAACAGCCGACCTCGGCGCAAATTGCCGATATGATGTTCGCTTGGAATATCGCGCGCTTTGTCAAGTCCAACACCATCGTCTATGCCCGAGACGGTATGACGCTCGGGGTGGGAGCCGGACAAATGAGTCGCGTGGATTCGGCCAAAATTGCGGCGATGAAGGCCGAAGAGTTCGGGCATTCGCTTGCCGGATGTGCCGTCGCGAGCGATGCATTCTTCCCGTTCCGCGACGGACTGGATGTGGTTGTCGATCACGGCGCAACGTGTGTGATTCAGCCGGGCGGGTCGATTCGCGATGCGGAAGTCATTGCGGCGGCCGATGAACGCGGTATCGTGATGGTCTTTACCGGGGAACGTCATTTCCGCCACTAATTTTTAAAAACGAGGAATACGTATGCGTTCTATTTGCTGCGTCAGTCGTCGCAAAGTTTTAGCCGGAGCCGGAGCGCTCGGCGCCGCGACTTTTGCTCCGGCGGCCTTTTCGCAGTTACAGATTCAGATTACGGGAGTGGGGGCCAATCGGATTCCGCTTGCCTTGCAGCCGATGAACGGAACCGGCCAGGCCGGAATCGACGTCTTTTCCGTTGTGGCATCCGATTTGCAACGCACAGGAGCGTTTCGGTTAATCGGCGTTGCCGAGGAGGCAACGCCGGAGCTTGCGTTAAGGCCGGACTTTTCCCATTGGCAGGAAGTCGGCGCAACGGTTTTTGCAACCGGGAGTATCACGCAGACGGCCGACGGGCGCTACGACGTTCGGTATCGGCTCTTTGACGCTATTAAGACCGAAGATCCGATTGATCTGGCCGATTTCTTTGTCCCGGGAAGGCAACTTCGCCTGTGTGCACATCGAATAGCCGATCGCATCTATTCGAAACTGACGGGAAACGGGGCACTGTTTGCCTCGCGTTTGGCCTATGTCGTGCAACACGCTCCCGAGCGCTTTGAGCTGATTGTGGCCGATAGTGACGGAGCTAATCCGCAACCGGCATTAAAAAGTCGGGAGCCGATTATTTCGCCGGCGTGGTCGCCGGACGGAAAAAGCCTCGCGTATGTTTCGTTCGAAGAGAAAAAACCGGTTGTTTACATTCATACGGTAGCAACCGGCAAGCGGCGTGTCATTGCCAATTTCCGCGGTAATAACTCGGCGCCTGCCTTTAGTCCCGACGGCAAGATGCTCGCCGTGGCGTTATCGCGCGACGGATTTACACAGATTTATCTGATCGGGGCGGACGGCACCGGCGTGCGTCGCTTTACGCGGTCGCTTGCGATTGATACGGAACCGGTGTTTTCCGTTGACGGACGCTATGTGTATTTCACGAGTGACCGAGGCGGTTCGCCGCAGATTTATCGGCAGACCGTTGATACCGATCAGGTCGAACGCGTCACATTCACAAGTGACTATGCCGTCAGCCCGAGCATCAATCCGCAAGGGACGCATTTGGCGTACGTTACACGCACGGACGGCAGGTATCGGGTCGCGCAAATGGAAATTGCCACCGGTCAGGAAACGATTCTTTCCGGTACCGATGCCGATGAAAGCCCTTGCTATGCACCCAACGGTCGCATGATCGTTTATGCCACGGAGCAGGGTCGGCGCGGCGTTTTGGCAACCGTCAGTGTGGACGGCGCCGTCAGCTCGCGTTTGTCCGGGCCTTCGGGAGACATTCGGGAGCCGACATGGAGTCCGCTCATTCCCGATTAGGAATTGAGGCGGCAGATCAAAAGATTTATTTCAGGCAACGGTATGATTTCATTTGAAGGAATTGTCCCTGCCTTACGGAGAAAAAAGTGAAAAAGATTGTGTGTGTTGCAGCGCTTTGCGCCGCGTTTGTTTTAGCCGGATGCTCGAGCGTGAGCTTGGATGAATCGGCCAAGGAAGGAACAACCCAGACGGGCAGTTACGCCACCTCAGGCGACGCCATTACGCCGGAGGCTCTGGCCGCCGACAAGAGCGTGTACTTTGATTTTGATAGCTACACGGTCAAGTCGCGCTATTACTCCACTATTGACCGTCAAGTGCGTGCTATGCGCGCCAATCCGAAACTGACGGCTCGCATCGAAGGCAATACCGACAGTCGCGGAAGTCGCGAGTACAACTTGGCTCTCGGCCAAAGACGCAGTGAAGCCGTCAAGGGCTTAATGCAGATTCGCGGCATTGCTCCCAATCGCTTGGAGGCCGTCAGTTTCGGTCGCGAACGTCCTGTTGATCGCGGTGAAAACGAACAGGCTTGGGCGAAAAATCGTCGTGCCGACATCGTGGTTTCGCACTAGAAATCGATTCGGGGATAGTCATGCCACAGCTTTCGAGAGTTTTTATGGCTTCGGCGGTTTTTGCCGCTTTGTTGGGAGCCTCGGGCGCATCGTCGGCGTTTTCCGATGATGAGGCTCGCCGCGCCATTTTGGACTTGCGTGAAAAACTCAATGTCACGCAAAGTACACAGTTAGAACTTTTAGGGCGAATCGATCAGTTGCAGGAACAAAACGCCGAAATGACCGGGAAAGTTGAGAAACTGACCCATCAAATCGGATTGGCACAAAAGGCCTCCCGCGATTTATTTATGAGTCTGGATAAGCGTCTGGCTGCTTTGGAATCGCACGTTGAGAAGGACGAAAACGGGCAATCGTTTACCGTGGTTCCGGAAGAAAAGCGACGCTATGACTTGGCGCTTGAACTTTTTTCCGAGGGTTCGTACGAAGACAGTCAAAAGTTGCTTGACTCGCTGGCAACCGACTTTCCCAAGTCCGGTTACATGGCAGATACGTTGTACTGGCTCGGCTGCGCCTACTATGTGCAAAACAAAATGACTGAAGCTGCCGCGACGCAAAAGAAACTGATTGCCCGTTTCCCCAATAGCTCTCGCGTTCCCGAGGCGATGCTCTCGCAGGCGGCGGCCGAGGAGCGTTTAGGAAACGGCAACACGGCGCGTTCGCTTTTAAGTTCTGTGGTCAAAAAGTTCCCCGGCACACCCTCGGCCGTGACGGCCGAGCAGCGGTTAAAGGCCTTGGGCCCGGCTCCTAAATCGGCCAAAAAGAAGAAAGTGTCGGCCAAAAAGTAACGTGACGCAGGAAAGCGATAATTCTCTTCGAGAGCCGGACATCGGACAGACGGCATCCGGGAGTACACCGGATGTCGTTGACGGTGTTGCGATTGCTAAGCTATACGGAGAGCCGCTCTTTAAGGTTCCGGACGGCCTGTATATCCCGCCCGATGCGCTGGAAGTGTTTCTCGAAAGCTTTGAGGGGCCGCTTGATTTGCTCCTTTATTTGATTCGCAAGCAAAAGTTTGACGTGATGAACGTTCCGATGGCGCTTGTGACGGAACAATACATGGGGTACGTCGAGCTTATTCGTAAATCCAATCTGGAGTTAGCGGCCGAGTACTTGGTCATGGCGGCCTGTCTGATGCAAATTAAGAGTCGTCTGCTTTTGCCTGTTACGCGTGCCGACGATGATCAGGAAGTCGAGGATCCGCAAGCCGAATTGGCGCGCCGTCTTTTAGAGTACGAGAAAATGAAATTGGCGGCTGTGGAACTGGACAAAATTCCGAGAAGCGGTCGCGATTTTTGGCGCGCATTTGTTCTTGTTGAGCAAACACAAAACAAAGTCTTGCCGGACGTTTCTTCCGAGGAATTGGCACGTGTTTGGCAGGAAGTGCTCGCACAGGCTCAGCTGCGCGGCAATCATACGATTTCCAGGCAAGAGCTTTCGGTGCGCGAATTTATGTCCAATATTTTGCGTCGATTGACTCAAAATCCGATTGTGGAGTTTTGTGACCTTTTTGAGAAGGGTTGCGGCATTGAAGTGGCCATTGTGAATTATTTAGC
>DHJT01000030.1:32787-32959 GCA_002404465.1 Sutterella sp. UBA4713
GGGCTTGTGCGCATTACGCAGGCTGTTCCGTTTGCGCCGCTTTATGTCGCGAAAAGCGGGGAGGGAGCATGACCTGTCGATATTGTGCCGAATACATTCGCCGTGCGGACAAGCGCGTCGAAAATTTCCGTGAGGCGTGTCGGATTCTGAAACTCAATCCGGATAGCAAAGA
>DHJT01000031.1:0-9008 GCA_002404465.1 Sutterella sp. UBA4713
AAGTCCGGCAGTTCCGATGCGGCGCTTTTGGAGGCAGAGTACACGGAAGCACCGGCTTCACTCACGAAGACTTTCGTTAAATTCAGTTCCGGGTGATCGGCAATGAGGTCTCCGACGAGTTTGTCGGTCTCTCGGCTGGCTGTCCCGTTCCCGATGGCAACGAGAGATGCCTTGTATTTTTTTGCCAAGGTCGCAAGGGTTTCAACGGAGGCCTGCCATTCGTTTCGCGGTTCGTGCGGAAAAATGGTGCCCGTTTCCAGGACGGCACCCGTTTCGGAAATCACGGCGACTTTAACGCCGGTACGAATTCCGGGATCCAGTCCGATGACTGCCTTGTGTCCGGCAGGCGGAGCCAATAAAAGGTCTTTGAGATTTGTCCCGAATACTTCGATGGCTGCTTCTTGCGAAGCATCGCGAAGGCGTGAGAAAAGGTCGCTTTCCAGTTGCCAGGCGCATTTCACGCGCCAGGTCCAACGTACGACGCTTTCAAGCCAGGTATCGGCAGCCTGCCCGTTATTTTCAAGATGCAAGAACTGAGCAATCATCGTTTCGCAAGGATGGACGGGAAGCGTCTCCTCTTCGTCGCTCAATCGGACGGAGAGTTTTAAAAATCCGGCATCACGACCGCGAAACATCGCCAAGGCTCGGTGAGAAGGGACGTTGCGAAGCGGCTCGGCAAAGGAAAAATAGTCTTTAAATGTGGCAGCCTCCGTGGCTTTTTTCTTTTCCGGGATAACGGCGCTGACCATGTTGGCCTTGTTCCAGAGGAATTCGCGGAGCGATTCGAGCATATCGGCGTTTTCCGCAAAGCGCTCGGCCAGAATGTCTCGCGCGCCTTCCAACGCCGTTTTAGGCGAATCAATGCCCTTGTCTGCACTGACAAACCGCGCTGCCTCTGTCTCCGGCACAAGGGACCTGTCCTTTAGCAGAGCATCGGCAAGCGGCTCAAGACCGGCTTCCTTGGCCGTTTGAGCGCGAGAACGCCGTTTGGGTTTGAAAGGAAGATACAAATCTTCAAGGCGCTGTTTTGTATCGGCTTCATGAATCGCTTGAGCAATCTTATCGGTGAGTTTTCCCTGTGACTGAATCGATTCGAGAATGGTGCCGCGCCGCTCCTCAAGCCCGCGGCGGTACTCAAGTTCCGACTCCAATTCGCGCAATTGAGCGTCATCAAGCCCCCCGGTCGCTTCTTTTCGATAACGGGCAATAAAGGGAACCGTATCGCCTGCGTCCAGTAGCTTTACGGCCGCTTGGACTTGTTCCGGTTTGGCATGAATGCCCGTTGCGATACGTGAAACGATGCGCTGTTGCGCGGCTAAATCAAGTTGAGTCATGAGTAAAAATAGCGGTTATAAAAATGCAAGCAAAGAGCAAATTCTATTGGGCCCGGAGGTGGCGTTAAAACAGGCGAAATAAAAAAGCGATATGTCGTGCAGTGCAAATTTTGCTTTTGAGAAAATCGGGCGCCGCAGGAGATTCCTGCGGCGATTCGTTACAGTAAGTACTTTCGGGCTAGCCCACACGCGGGACAGTCAAGCTACCCTCGGGCATTAAAATTGTCTTGGGGTGATCTCCGACATAGGTCTTGGCAATGGCATAGGCCTCTTCAAAAGAATCAACGGCCGCAGTAAAGAGCATGTCTTTGGCAAGCGCCTTGTCCAAGCGTGTCACAAGGATATAGCGAGCTTTCGATAAGGGGCGTGTAATGGCAAAGGCCTTGTTGGCGCCGATGCGGAAATTGTGTTCGAGCTCACACTTAATGGCCTCCGGTGTCTTTAACCGACGGAATGTTTCTTCCAAGACTTTTGATCCAGAACCTTCCTCGCAGTCGGCAAAGAGGATGACAACGCCGCCTTTTTTAACGGCACACATGGCGTTGTCCATGGTCTTTTGCATCTGGTAGACGTTAATGTCTTTCGGATAGCCGCCGCAACTGGCAATCACAAGCTCGGCCTCTTCGGGAATGACGCAACCGTAAACTTCATCGACAAAGCGACAGGCGGCCTTGTGAGCGGCAATGTAGTCACCGGCGAACATCTTCAGAAACTGATGCTTGGCATTGAGGATGGCATTAAAAAGGAAAAGAGACCGTCCCTTGGCAAAAAGCGCGACGCCTTCCATCTGGTCTTCGTAAACAGGATTCCCGATTGTTTTCCCAAGTCCCGCGTGCTTATCGAGCATAAAGCTGTGATTGACACGAATGGTTTCCATCGCAGCACATCCGGGCAAAATGGCCTTGCGCCCGCCGCCGTAGCCGGAAAAATAGTGATGCACGATCGTGCCCGTTAGGATGACGTGATCAACATTACAAATATGCTTATTAATCCAGACAGGTGTGCCGCGCGATGTCTTTCCGAAGTATTCAAAATCATCTTGCTTCGTGCACGTTGAGTTGTACATCTTGATGCGTGAAGCGACATCTGAACCGACGGCTTCGACCATTTCTTCGTGCGTCATGTCACGGTGCGAGCCTAAAGAAAAGACAATTTTCATGTCTTCATCTTTGATGCCGAGCCGATTCATTTCACCGACTAAAACCGGCATGAAGGCATGGCTGTTGGCAACGCGCGTCGGATCATTGCAAATGAAGGCAACGGTTTGTCCGGGTTTAATCATGTCATCCAAAGAGCCGCATCCGATCGGATGCCGTACAGCATCCAAAACACAGGCTTTAACATCGGTCATTACGGGAAACTCTTCGGTTCGCACGGTGGCAATGACCTGAGAGTCATCCAATGAGAACGTTTTTCGGCCACGTCCGTAGGCAAAGTCATATTGTTTCAAAGACATAGGGTACTCCGTCAAAAAGAAGCACATTTCATTATAAGCGTGGCCGAAGGTGTGCGCTATCGGTCATTGGGCGAGGGAAAGAAAGCGGTTGGTTTCTTCCAACCCTAACTGGCCCGGAGCGGATATATTGCCGAATCCGGCAAACGTGGCACATGACCCGAACTGACCTCCGGCGACACGTGTGAGTGTCCCGAGCTTGCCCATGGCAATAGCAATCATCGGAGAGTTAAGAGTTTTTCGGGCCGCAAGAAGAGTTTTCAGAAGACGCAGAACGTCAGACGCGGTTTTCGGCATTACGGCAATTTTCAGGACATCCGCCTGGGCTTGTTCCATACGCGTGAGTTTTTTAAGGAGTGCTCTTTCGGAAGGTGTCTTTGTGAAGTCGTGAAAGCTCGCGATGACGGGAATGTTTTTCGCGTGTGCGGCACTCACAAGATCGGCAATGTCGCCGCGCCCGAATTCCACGTCAACGGCATCGGGTGAAATTTCCGACAGAATGCCAGCAAGAAGCTGTTTGTAACTTTGCCGGAGTAGGTTAGCTTTTCCTCCTTCGCGGCAAGTTCGCACCGTGAGCAACAGAGGTTTACTTGTGGATTGACGCAACCGGGCAAAGCACCTTTTTAAAGCGGGAACGGCCAGATTGCCGAAAGAGTCAACACGCCACTCAAGGATGTCGACGACCTCTTTGTCAAGTTTGCGGGCCTTTTCGCACAGCGTTTTTGCGGTCGAACCCTCAAGGCTGACAAGTGTTTTTACCGGTTTTCCCCCGAGGCAAATGCCTCCGATGTTGACTGTTCGCATAAATATAGCCTTTGAATGAAGTTCGTTCATAATATCGCAACTGCAGTGAGTTCAGGAAAAAAAAGGGATGCTGGCGGAACAAGACGGAGAGCGAATTGATAAGTGGCTGTGGGCGGCACGTTTTTTTAAGACGCGTGCGCTAGCAAAAGATGCCGTTGAGCTCGGACGTGTGCGGATTGCGGGTGAACGAATGAAACCGTCTCGGGAGGTTCGCTCCGGTGACATGTTGCAAATCGAACGGGCAGGCGAAAGGTTCGAGGTCGTTGTTGTCGGAATCTGTGACTTGAGGGGGTCGGCGCCCCAGGCGCGAATGCTTTACGAAGAAACGATTGAGTCCGTGCAAAGACGAGAAAGACTTTCTCAGCTACGTCGCTTTGCGGAGGAACCGGCCGATGCCATTCGCAAAGGGCGTCCGACAAAACGTGATGCCCGGAAAATCCGGGCGTTTAAGTACAAACAAAATGTATGAGATTGCGGAACGTTGCCGACAAGATGGCGAAAGTTACAAGGAAATGACGAAAAATCAGTCAAACTCTCCGGTCATGTCCGTGCTGGCAAAGTTTGCAAGCGGCAACTGGACCGGCAGACGTGTCTTCTGACTCTTGTAGATGGCAAGAACAAGTTCGAGAGCGCGTCGTCCGCAGTAGCCGTCGACATACGGTTTACGGTCCTTTTCAATCGCTTCTTTCATGTCCGCAAAGAGGCGAAGGTGCCCGTTGCCGTACACGTTGGTCGTCGACTCTTTGAGCATGCGGATTTTTTTGTCTTCCGGATATTCTTCGTCAAATTGCCAAATAGCAATTTCGTTGGTGGATTCGCCGGCGATTTTGACCGTGCCTTTTTCTCCGAAAAGGCAGAGCGACTCCTCCAGGTTCTTCGGAAAAACGTTGGTTGTCCCTTCAATGGTGGCAATTGCTCCGGTTTTAAAAGAAACAACGGCAAGGCCCACATCTTCTGCCTCGATATAAGGGTGGAAGCGTCGACGCGTTGCACCGTAAACGCAATCGATTTCGTCTCCCATCATCCAACGCAGTAGATCAATACCGTGAATGCACTGGTTCATCAGAGCGCCTCCGTCGCGAGCCCATGTGCCGCGCCAGGAGGCTTGGGCGTAATAGTCGTGACTTCTGTGCCAGAGAATCTGTACGCTCCCGTGCGAAAGCTTGCCGAAGCGTCCTTGTTCTAGAGCATGTCGCGTGGCTTGTACGGCATCGTTGTACCGGTTTTGCTGACAAACACAAATTTTGACACCTTTTGCTTCGGCTTTTTCCAGCATAGCATCGGCATCGGGTAAGCTCATTGCCATAGGCTTTTCGACAATCAGATGCACGCCGAAATCCAATACGGCCAGAGCGATTTTCGCTCGGATACCGCTATCGACGGCAAGGCTGACGACGTCAATTTTGTTTTCTTTGAGCATCTGCTTGAAGTCGGTGTAGGTCTTGGCTTGATTGAGCTTAAATTCATACCGAATGGCATCCATAGCTCTTTGGCTTAGATCACACAGCGCAACGACCTTCATTCCGTTTCGAATCGCGGCATTAACATGGTTAGCGGCGATTCGGCCACAGCCGATAATGGCAAAATTCATACTGTCCTCAACTGCAAAATAAAAAAGGTTCGACGATTGTAGATTTTAAGACGACATGTCCCGAACACGACAAACAAAATCGGAACAGGCTTTTTGGGACTCTTGAAATGTCGGCGCATACAGGCAAGCAAGGCGAATGGCCTCAAGAAGGCTTGCCGGATTGGACTGCCCTTTTCCTGCAATGTCGTAAGCGGTGCCGTGATCGACGGATGTGCGCAAAAACGGAAGACCGAGCGTTACGGAAATCGTACGTTCGAAATCGACCATCTTCGTCGCAATATGTCCTTGGTCGTGGTAAAGCGAAATCACGGCGTCACAGGTGTTTTTCGCAAGAGCCATGTGAAAGACCGAATCGGCCGGGAAAGGCCCGCAGACATCGTATCCGGCCTGCTGAGCCGCAAGAACGGCCGGTGCGATTGCCGCGTGTTCTTCGGTACCGAAAAGCCCGTTGTCCGAACAATGGGGATTAAGACCCGCAACAAAAAGACGCGGCTTGGCAATTCCGAGTTGCTTTAATGCGTCATGACACCGAAAAATAAAGGGTAAAAGAGTTTCTTTTGTGACAGCGTCACAGGCCTTTCTTAGGGAAAGATGACGCGTTAAGAAAAAAACTCGGAGTGAACGGACTTGGAACATTGTCAGCGGGTTTTTAATGCCGGTAAGCTCGGCAAGAATTTCCGTATGACCGATGTAAGGAACATGTGCCATGTGCATGGCTTCCTTGTTAAGGCATGTTGTCGCTAAGGCATCGACTTTGCCGGCAAGGGCAAGCTTTGTGGCATAAGCGACGTATTCGTAAGCCGCTTTCCCGTTTACGGGACCGGGCTTGCCCGTCTCAAAGGTTGTCGGATCGGCGTTTGCTAGGTCAATGAAATTGAAAGCATTCTCCCGGATGTCGGAAAGCGAACCGCTTGTTTCTTGAATCGTAGGCGCTACGTGCATGGCTTGCGCCGCGCGCTTAAAAACGCGGCCGTCGCCGATTCCGAGGAGGCGAGCTGTTTTGTAAATGTCGGGATTTGCCGCAACGGCAGCAAGAATTTCCGGTCCGATTCCGGCCGGGTCCCCCATGGGGACGCAAATCAAAGGCTTCATAGCAATCTATAACAGCACTTACGAGGAGAACGGATGATACCGCTACAATAAACGGTCTCGGAGGCTCGGTATGTCAAGTTCTGTGATTCATTTTCCGAAAGTCTTGTTTGTGCTACGCCACGGACAGACGGATTGGAACCGGCAAAAGCGGTTGCAGGGAAGAAAAGATATTCCGCTTAACGAAACAGGTAGAAAGCAGGCTTACGAAAACGGCCGAATTTTGCGAAGCCTTCTTGCTAGGGAAAATATCGTGCCCTCCGATGTCTGTATTAAAGCAAGCCCCTTGATTCGCGCCATGCAAACGGCTCAAATCGTTTGTCGCGAAGCTGGCCTTCTGGGAAAAATCCTTCCTGTAGACGGACTTAAGGAGCAAAGTTTTGGCCTTTTGGAAGGCATGACGCATGATCAAATTCGGGAAAAATATCCGCACTGCTGGTATATGCGGCTTCATGACCCGCTTGCTTATACGCCGCCCGAAGGCGAGCCCGGAAGTCTATTTCAGACTCGCATCAGTGCCGTGATTGATGCTTGTTCGCAAACAACGCTTCTTGTGGGACATTACGGGTTGTTAAGGACATTAATTGCCCTCTGCCAAACACAAGGCATAAAAACGGATCTTAATTTTGAGACCTTAACCGGCAATCAAAATGTTGTTTACATGGTTCGAAACGGCGTTTTGACGCTAAACGGGAAAGACAAGTTGTAGGAGCTACATACGCAAAGAAAGAAGAACGCGTTTGACAGGTGCGGCAAGCGCTTCTTTTTCTATGTCTTTCCATTCAATCCACTTTCCATTGCTCGGAGCCTTCTTGAGATCGGGCAGGGCAATTTCGTAGATTCGAGCGTGCAATCGGTAGTGCGAAAAATCGTGGGAGAAACGGGCTACCGGCTCTCCGGAAGAAGATGCGGTCTCAGGTAGACTCCAAAGACCGCGCCAAACGCCTTTTTCTTCACGTTTTGTAAGCCAAAGCCGGCTGCCGTGCGTGTATAAAAGCATGCAAGCTTCTTTTTCCGGTTTGATTTTCTTTTTTTTGCGCACGGGATAGGAAAGGACTTGGCCGAGTTCCCGGGCTTTGCACCAGAGGCGAACGGGACAAGTCTCGCATTTCGGATGCGTTCTTGTGCAGATAAGAGAGCCGATATCCATGAGGGCTTGGTTGTACACGCCCGGTTCTTTTTTCGGCATTTGATCCTGAGCGAATTTCCATAGCGACTTTTGCGCCGAGGCAGTTTCCAAGGGTGCATCGAGCGCGAGGACGCGAGCAAACACGCGCTTGACGTTGCCGTCAAGAATCGGCGTCGGCGCGTCGAAAGAAAAGCTCGCAATGGCGCCTGCCGTACTTCGACCGATTCCGGGAAGCTTCATGAGATCCTCGGAGCGTTGCGGAAACCGGCTTTCCCAATCCCGAACCAGCACTTTGGCACACTTAAGAAGATTTCTGGCCCGCGAGTAGTAGCCGAGTCCGGCCCAAAGTCGCATGACGTCTTCCTCGTCGGCTTGCGCAAGATCGTTTAATGTCGGATACGCGTTAATAAACCGGGTAAAGTAGTCTGAAACAACATTCACTTGCGTTTGTTGCAACATGATTTCGGAGATCCACCTTCGGTATGGGTCTTTTACCTGCCAAGGTAAATTTTGTCGCCCGAAGGCTTTTTGCCATTGGATCAGCGCCTGAGAAAAACCCTTGATTGTGTTTGTTGCGGACATAAAAGTTAGAGACCACTATTTCGACCCGGGACCGACAATTTGAAAAACGGGTTTGCCGATTGCCGTAAAGGGGGTATGATAGCGACCCAATCGCCGAGTTAATTTCGACAACTTGCGGGGCGATTCAGAAAATTCCGCTAAAGCGTCTCCGCATCTTCGGTCGCTGGAGTTACTCCGCACACAGTCATGCGTAAGGCGCTGTCCTAAAAACGCTTGACACACAGGAGTTATGAATGGCCAGCGAATTTCTTTTTACATCCGAGTCCGTCAGTGAAGGGCATCCCGATAAGGTTGCCGATCAAATTTCCGACGCAATTTTGGATGCTTGTATCGAACAGGATCCCTTAAGCCGCGTTGCAGCGGAAACGCTTTGCACGACAGGTCTTGTCGTTCTTGCCGGTGAAATTACCACGAAAGCCGATGTCAACTATGAGGGCGTGGTCCGCCGCGTTTTAAAGCGCATCGGGTACGATGATGAAGCGTACGGTATTGATGCGAAGACCTGTCAGGTTCGCATTTGCTACGACAAACAGTCGCCCGATATCAAGCAGGGCGTCGATGAGAAAAACGGGGATTCATTAACGCAAGGCGCGGGAGATCAGGGGTTGATGTTCGGATTCGCTTGCGATGAAACACCGACCTTGATGCCTGCCGCCATCTACTACGCACACCAGCTTGTTCAGCAGCAGTCGCGCGTACGACGTGACGGTACGATGCCGTATCTGCGCCCGGATGCTAAAAGCCAGGTGACGTTGCGTTACGTGGACGGCAAACCCGTGGCCGTCGATAAGATTGTGTTCTCGACGCAGCACGCTCCGGAGTGGAGCGACGGCAACGCTATGAAGCCGGAATTTGTCGAGGCTGTTGTTGAGAATATCATTCGTCCGATGATGCCCAGAGAATGGCTCAAAGACACGAAGTTTCTCGTGAACCCGACGGGGCGGTTTGTTACGGGAGGTCCTCAGGGGGACTGCGGTCTTACGGGACGCAAGATTATCGTTGATACGTACGGCGGCTCTTGCCCGC
>DHJT01000031.1:9036-9473 GCA_002404465.1 Sutterella sp. UBA4713
CACGGCGGCGGCGCTTTCTCCGGAAAGGATCCGACGAAGGTCGACCGCTCGGCGGCCTATGCTTGTCGGTATATCGCCAAGAACATCGTTGCTGCCGGTCTTGCCCGTCGTTGTCAGGTTCAGGTGGCTTACGCAATCGGTTTGGCCGACCCGATGAATATTACGGTACGTACGGCAGGAACCGGTGTCATTTCTGACGAAAGGCTTACAAAACTGGTTTCTGAAATCTTTGATTTGCGTCCGGGCGGAATCATCAAGATGCTCGATTTGCGTCGTTCCATTTATGAGAAGACAGCGGCTTACGGACATTTCGGCCGGGAAGAACCGGAATTTACGTGGGAACTGTGCGATAAGGCTCAGGTGCTTAAGGAAGCTGCCGGAATTTAGTTGAGGTTTTAAGAACGGAAACAGCAAAACAGCAACCCGCGGGTTGCTGT
>DHJT01000024.1:0-5856 GCA_002404465.1 Sutterella sp. UBA4713
ACCAACAGACGAACGCAGACCGTCCGGTTAAGTTTCGTCAACTTAACCGGTTTACCGGCGTCCTTGGATGTGTTCAGTCCTTTCAATGTACTTCCTTATCGTTTCTGCGCTGACATTGCCTGCAGTTCCAACATAATACGAAGGAGACCACAGATGGCCGTCCCGCAACTGCTTTTTCAGTTCAGGGTGCCTAACAAAAAGCGTTCTTGCTGAAGCACCTTTAAAAATTTTCACAGCCTCGGCTACGGATACAGCCGGAGGAATGCTTACAAAAAAATGTACGTGATCCGGTTGTATCTCTTTTGACAGGATAGTAAACCCGCGTTTGGTACACACATCGTCCAATACTTCCGACAATGTCTCTGCGATTTTACCTGTTAAAATTCTTCTTCTGTACTTTGGACACCATACCATGTGATATGCCGTTTGATACACGCAATTTCTTTGAAAGATAATATCTACCATGCTTCTGCTTTTATCACATGATCAACTTGCCACGATTCCTTTCGCGACTAAAGTCGCCAGTTTCCTCACGGCATTTCTATGAAAAAACAGTTCTATGACACACGAGAGACCGAGTTTGAAGAAGACGAGGTCAACCCCGGTCCGTCCAAATCCCAAAGAAAACGCGATGCCGAGCAGCTCCAATCCCTCGGAAAAGAGTTAAGCGAACTTGCTGCCGAACAACTTGCAACCATTGCTTTGCCTGAAGCCTTATCCGAGGCCATCAGCGACTTGAAAAAGATGAAAAGCTTCGGAGCGCGTCGACGTCAGTTGCAACTGATCGGAAAACACATGCGCGCACTGGACGCTGCAAGCGTCCGCGAAGCCATTGATCGGGCAACAGGCGCAAGTAAAGCCGCCGTAGCGGCTCACCACCGAGCCGAGAGACTGCGTGACGCCATGATTTCCGGTGACGATGCCCTAACCGACTACATGACAAGCCACCTCGAAGCCCCTGTTCAAAAATTGCGTCAGCTTGTGCGAGGAGCCCGTCGCGAAGCCGCAGAAGGCAAGCCTCCGCGCTGCGCCCGCGAACTGTACCGACTCCTTTATGCAGACCAGATTCCTGCCTTAAATCTTGCCCTCAAGGACAAAACAACGGAACAAGACGAGGAGACTTTCGATGCCCTTTGAACGTCGTTACCCGAATGAATTGCTCATCGGAATTGTGGGCGTTGCCGAAACTCCGGAGCAATCAGCCCGTGTGATGGGCGCTATTGAGACGTGTTGCCGTGCTTCATTTTTAAGTCCGATACAAATTGTGGCTCGTCCCGTAATTAACGAACTTTATAGTGTGGAAGATACGTTACGGGAACTCTCGGACAAAATCGCATGCGATGTGATTTTCACAGCCGGTGCCACGGGATTGACCAAAGCCGACGTCGTCCCACAAGCAACACGCCTTGTAAGCACTTATGAATTGCCGGGGCTCGGCGAACAAATGCGCCGCATTCAGTCCCATAAAAACAAAGCGTCCATGCTGTCACGACAAACTGCCGGACTGCGCGAGACACCCGAACACGATGCCCTGATTGTCAATCTCCCACCGTTAGCCTCAGACATCCCCGACACGCTACGCGGCTTGTTTACTCCGGACGGAACCCAAACGGAACCCGGAATTTTCGATTGTCTCGCGGACTTTCTGGAACAAATTGAGGGACCGACCGTTCGCCTGCGCGAATTCGGCGCTCCGGAAGACCCTATCGATACCGAGGCAGAACCGCAGTCCCTTAACTTACATCGACCGACACAGGAAACTCGCTTCCCGACCTCCTTTTCGGAAGCCGCCGCCACGGCGCGAGAGTCTGTGCATCGCGACGAGTCCGTTCAGGTAACCGGTTCCCGTCCGGCACCGACAAACGGATTTTCCGAACATCGCGTCGTGCATCCGCGTATGACTCCGGAAGCCATCGAGCGGCGTTCCGTGCAACGCGGTGTACGCCTTGTATCGGACACCAGCCGTCGAACCCTCGACCCTCTGGATCTTTTAATCGAAGAACCCGAGGACGGCACGAAACCGGAGTGCACCGTCGTCTGGCTACACGGCATGGGAACCAGCCCGGAAGAATTTGCGCCGTTTGCACGTGAAATCCTTGATTTCGGAGGTCCGAAAGCGCGCTTTATTCTGCCACGAGCTCCGAGAATCGGTATTACGGTACAAAACCGTCAGCTGACCACTGCTTGGTACGACATTCTTGCCAGAATCGGAGAAAAGCCCGAAGATTTGCCGGGGCTTAAGACCATGCATCTGAAAATCTCGCAAATCATCAATCAGATCGTCAGTCAAGGCGTGCCAGCGGAAACAATCTTTTTGGGCGGCTTCTCACAAGGTGCGGCCATGGCCCTTTATAGCGGGTTGCGACAAGCGAGAACCTTAGCCGGTGTCATTGCCCTTTCCGGGTACCTTCCGGCACCTGAACTCCTTGCAGCCGACATCACGCCGGCAGGCAAGATGACCCCGTATTTCATGGGACACGGTGCCTTCGATGAGGTCATCAGCCCCGTTGTAGCGCGTAAGCAGGCAGGCCTTATTGAAAGTGCCGTCGACACGCTCGTCTGGCGCGAGTACAACATGGAGCACGAAGTCTCTCCCGATGAAATGAAGCATATCGTGCAATTTATGAGTGCCGCTTTACATGGGTAATTGGCGTCAGCTCCGAAATCTCTCTCAATTAAGAGGGGAAGCCTGCGGCTTCCCCTCTTAACGTTTCCTAAACGTTGCGTGAGGCTAAAGAGCCGCTTTCGCAACGATGCGAAGCATGCGGCGCAGGGGCTCTGCCGCTCCCCACAGCAACTGATCGCCGACCGTAAAGGCACTGATGTACTCCGGTCCCATCGCCAGTTTGCGAATACGACCGACCGGAATGCGCAGTGTTCCGGAAATTTTCGCAGGCGAAAGCTCCGCTATGGACTCTTCTTTATGGTTCGGAACAACATAAGCCCAGGGATTAGCCGCATCGAGCATCTGCTCGATTTCATGACACGCGATATCCTTTTTTAACTTAATCGTCAGAGCCTGACTATGGCACCGCATGCTACCGACTCGTACGCAAAGCCCTTCAACGGTAAGCGACCCGGGGTGACCGTTTTCCGGCAAGCCGAGAATCTTATTGGCCTCTGCACCCCCTTTCCACTCTTCCCGGGACTGACCGTTTCCAAGATCCGAATCAATCCACGGAATCAAAGATCCGGCAAGAGGTGCCCCGAAGGCAGTTTTCGGGAAACCCGGTTCCGTAAATGCCGCACTGACTCGGCGATCGATATCCAAAATCGAAGAATGGGGATCGGCAAGTTTTTCTTTGACAACGCCGTTCAAATACCCCATCTGACAAAGGAGCTCGCGCATATTTTTTGCACCGGCCCCGCTTGCGGCCTGATAGGTCATGGAGCTGACCCACTCGATTAGTCCTTCCTTGACAAGACCGTCAAGAGCCATCAGCATCAAAGAAACCGTGCAGTTGCCCCCGATGTAATCTTTAATGCCGGCCTTAAGACTCGCATCAATCACATGGCGATTAACGGGATCCAGGATAATAACTGCGTTCTCTTTCATACGAAGAGCACTGGCCGCATCAATCCAGTAGCCCGACCAACCGCTTGCACGCAGTGCCGGATGCACGGACTTGGTGTAATCGCCTCCCTGACAACTGACAATAACATCACAGGCAGAAAGCGCCTTAATGTCCGTAGCGTCCTTTAAAACAGGATCCGTGTTGGGGATACCCGTCGGTGCTGCACGCCCGGCGGCCGATGTCGAGAAGAACGTTGTTGTGTCGACGCACGCAAAATCCTTTTCCTCGCGCATTCTTCCCATCAAAACGCTTCCGACCATACCGCGCCAACCGACCATACCGAGTTTCATGGCATCTCCTTGAAAAATGAAACAAAAGATAAGGAAGTCTTCCTTCCTCGAAGGAAATAGTATGCCACAAGAGCTAAAAGTCGAACTTAAGAAAAAAGGACGAAATACCACACGTTGCGCGTAATCCAAAGATCTGCGACAAAGTAACTAATCGAGAACAATAAGCCTTACCTTTCACGGACACAATCGAAGCATTAAAATCGTGCGAAAAATATTTTTCGTTTATCTATGAAAGTTCTCGGTATCGAAAGTTCGTGTGATGAAACGGGTGTTGCCCTCATCGACAGTAAAAAAGGTCTTCTTGCGCATGCCATCCATACGCAAATAGACATGCATCGAGCCTACGGCGGTGTTGTTCCCGAATTGGCAAGTCGCGACCATATACGACGAGCCATCGCGTTAACGAACCAAGTTCTTAATGAGGCAGGAGTCGCCAAAGAACAACTCGACGCCATTGCCGTAACGGAAGGCCCAGGGCTTGCCGGAGCCCTTCTCGTCGGCATATCGGTCGCCCATGCCATCGGTTACGCTCTGAAAATACCCGTCATCGGCGTCCATCACTTAGAAGGACACCTGCTTTCAGCCCGCCTTTCGGATCCGAAACCGGACTTTCCTTTTATTGCACTTTTGGTCTCAGGCGGCCACACACAGTTAATGCGTGTAGAGGCTTTCGGAAAATATGAACTATTGGGTGAGACACTCGACGATGCCGCCGGAGAGGCCTTTGACAAGACCGCACAGCTTTTAGGGGAGTGTTATCCGGGGGGACCGATCGTGTCACGCTTAGCAGACCTGGGACAAAGCGGTGCCGTTACTCTTCCGCGCCCGATGCTTCACAGCAAAACGCTCGACATGAGCTTTTCCGGATTAAAGACCGCCGTTTTAACTGCCGTGACAAACGCACCCGATGCCGGGGATCCGACGTTCCGATGCAACCTCGCGCGCGGTTTTGTCGATGCTCTCGTTGAAGTTCTTGTCACAAAAGCCGTCAAGGCAATGAAAATGACCGGCATTAAACGTCTTGTCGTTGCCGGCGGCGTTTCCGCCAACAAACAGTTGCGAGAAGGCCTTATCAAGGCAGCCGAAAGACGTGGTGGACGCGTCTATTTTCCGCCCGTTTCCCTTTGCACGGATAACGGAGCAATGATCGCCGTTGCCGGTCTGTACCGTCTGGAAAACATGAGCGACGCGCAACGGATATCCGCTACGCGTCGCTTAGGTTTTGTTGCCAAACCGCGTTGGCCGCTTACTCAGGCTTCCGACCCCGATACCCAGTAACGGGTATCGGTTCCGCCGCACCCGCAGTTAAAGCGGCAGGCGCGATGCCGCACTTGCAGATGCATAAGACCCTTCTGGGCCAGGCGTTCGCCCATCATCGCGACAACTTTTTCGTTGACAACAAGTTCGCGCGCCAAATCCGGTTCGCTCACTGCGCCCTTTTCTCGAACAAGACGTTCCATATCCATAATCGAACCCATGTGAGATCCTCCTTAGGCGTGATGAATCTGAATGATCTTCGGCGCCTTAGCACGCATCGAGTTTACGACACGACGCATAATCAGAAGAACTGCCGCCAAAGCTACAAGACACAGAACAATCGCCAGTACGGCACCGGTCGGATCTGCGGCAAATGTGCCGATTTTGTAAAAGATCGTCGCCGCCGAGTATCCCAGGAGCGTCGTCCAGGCTGCGACAAACAAGGTCCAAGCCGTTCCGACTTCATTCCAGATTGCAGCCATCGCTGCCGCACACGGCATATAAAGCAAAATCAAGAGCAAGTACGCAAATGCCGCTGTCTCGCTACCGAACAGACGCCGCATCATATCGGCTCCGGTAGCCTGTTCGCTCTCAGCCATTGAGGCTTCGGTTTCCTCTTCCGTTGCAACAATGCCCAAAGGATCAAGCACGGAATCAGAAAGCGCCTTCAAGTTGTCGACAACGCTCGTGCAAGCCTCTGAGACCGTTGCCTTAAAGGACCAGGGTTCTTCAGG
>DHJT01000024.1:5969-7405 GCA_002404465.1 Sutterella sp. UBA4713
TTAGCCAACACACCGGTAAAGACACCGACGGCCGCAGGCCAGTTTTCCTGGGTCACACCCATCGGAGAGAGCACCGGAGCAATCGTGCGTCCGATTTCACTTAAAACGGAGCGATCGGAATCTTCGTTACCGAAACTGCCGTCCGTTCCTAAGGAATTTAAAATTGACAAGCACGCGACAAGGGCAACAATCACGCGGCCGGCACGGCACACAAAACTCTTTAACCGATCCCACGTGCGAATCATGACGCCCTTGACAGTCGGAATGTGGTAGGGCGGAATTTCCATGACAAACGAACCGCCGGCATCGGGCAAAATCAGTTTTTTAACTAAAAAGCCCGTCAGAACCGCCGCGGCAATACCGATAAGATACAACCCGAACACAAGATTTTGTCCGTTTTTCGGGAAGAAGGCCACGGCAAAGAGTACGTACACGGGCAATCGGGCACCGCAGCTCATAAAAGGAGCCATCAGCACCGTCAAAATTCGGTCCGTCACGCGATCCATCGTACGGGTAGCCATCACAGCCGGTACATTGCAACCGAAACCGACGATCAGCGGCACAAAAGCGCGTCCCGGAAGGCCGAGAAAACGCATCAGGCGATCCATTACGAAAGCCGCACGCGCCATGTATCCGGAGTCTTCCAAAATTGCCAAGAAGAAAAATAGGAAGAACACGACCGGAATAAAGGTTGAAACCGTCTGAAGGCCTCCGCCCACACCGTCAGCCAAAACAACCTTGACAAGTTCCGGTACGCCGATAGCTTCCAAAAGCTCCCCGAAACCGGTAACCATCACGCCGCCGACGAGAATATCAAAGAAATCGATAAATGCCGACCCTAAGTTTTGCGTGAAAAGGAACATGCAGTAGATGATGCATAGGAAAATCGGAAAACCTGCAATTCGATTCAAAACGATTTTGTCAATTTTGTCCGTCAATGTTGCCGGCAAATCTCCGGCTTTATGTTCGACGGCGGCACTGACTTGCGCCACGAGCTTGTAACGTGCATCGGCCACGGCAATATCAAGATTTCCGGAAAACTCTTTTTCCGTGCGCTCAATGATCGGCATTACGCGAGCACGAGTATCGGCATCAAGCGATTCTCGCGCTCCGTTCGCCCCTTCGAGCAACTCGATGGCAAGCCAGTGCGGATGCTCGCTTCCGACTCCTTTAACCTGTTCCTCAATTTGCTTGTGCGCCGCTTCAATGGCCGGCGCATACCGGAGTGACAGCTTCGGTAGCGACGGGTTCTGCAAAAATGCCGCAATCATCTCTTTTAAGGCAAATACGCCTTGCTCTCGAGAGGCCACAATACCGACAACCGGGCAACCGAGCATATTTCCGAGAGCCTCGATGTCAATTTCAATTTTGCGCTTTTTGGCCACATCAAGCATATTGACAACGAGCATGACGGGAACGCGCATCTCGATTAATTG
>DHJT01000024.1:7495-11170 GCA_002404465.1 Sutterella sp. UBA4713
CTTAAGATATAGTCACGCGCCACACGCTCGTCTTCACCTGTCTGAGAAACGGTCGTCAGAGAGTAGATACCCGGTAAGTCTACAAGTTCGTAGTCAACCGAATTGTGTACATAGTGACCGACTTGCTTTTCAACCGTGACGCCCGGCCAATTGCCGACATCTTGATGCGACCCCGTCAGTGCGTTAAAAAGCGTTGTCTTTCCGCAATTGGGGTTTCCGACAATACAGATAATGTGCTTCATTTTCCAGCAACCTCAACTTCCATCACATCGGCCTCGTCCTTACGCAAACTCACAAGGCTACCTCTGACTTTGATTTCCACCGGGTCTCCCAAAGGGGCCAGGCGCTGCAATTGAAATTGTGTTCCCGGGATTAAGCCGAGCATCAGAAGTCGCTGTCTGTATTCGGCTGCACCGCTCGTAAATGCCACGATTGTGGCATCCTGTCCCGGTAACATTTCTTTGATACGCATCCTTTTCTCCTGTCAACGGACACAAAAAATTTGAGAATGATTCTCATTTGTGCGCATTATAGGCATAGCAAATCGAAGAGTGCAAAACAGAATCATTCTCACTTTGTACCTCGGGTTTGTCCGCTAACTGAAAAATGCCGTTTTGATGTATGCTAAAGAAAAGGAGTTTTGACCATGGATCAACTGCTCGCAGAAGAAATCACATTGCGCAAACTCGAGGTGTTTTCGTCTTTCATGAAGAACGAAACCATCGGACGCACGGCCGAAGCCTTGAAAATGAGCAATGTCAGCATTCACCGGTCCTTACATTCTCTGGAAGAAGGCATCGGATGCCCGTTATTTACACGAAAGGGAAGAAATCTTCTTCCGCTCCCGACTGCAAAAGAACTGTATGCACATATCGACCGTGTTTTAACCGACTTGCATTCCTGCATTCATTCCACACGGCTTCTGGGAAATGTTGATAACGATCATGTCAGACTTGGAACTCTGTACTCACTTGCCATCCAAACCCTTCCGCAGCTGATAACCGGGCTTCGCTTACGAAGACCGCATATTGATTTTGAATTGCACATGGGGTCAAACGAGCAATTGCTCCGCAAACTTTCGGAAAGCCAGCTCGACGCCATCATTATCGCCACAGGGAAAGAAGTCATTGACCGAGCACGGTTTGAAGTATTGCCCCTTTTTACTGACAGGATCTATCTCACTGCCCCGATAAATGCCGATTTTCCCGCAGGAATGAGTGCCACTGCCCCAGTAGATTTGTGTCTTTTCAAAGGGAAGCCTTTTATTTCTCTTTCCGAAGGCTTTGCAACGTACAAAGATTTTCAATCTGCTTTTCGCGTCGCAGGATTCGAACCGAACATCGTTGCAAAAGTCAAAGACATTTTTTCCGTTCTGAGCATGGTACAGTCTGGTTTAGGATTTGCACTGCTTCCACGACGGATGTGCGCTGTTTACAAAGGAAGCGTCCGTTTCCTTCCTTTGGCAGACTGTTTCCAGCAAAACCAGTCTATCGGCATTGTTTTCGACAGGTCCCGCGAGCACGAACCCAACCTTCTGGCTCTCGTGGCCGAGGGGCGAATGTTTGCGCGACATTTACCGTCGCTTAATTTTCCGACCGAATCAGATTCTCATAACGCTGAGTGATGTCGCCCAAAGAGTTTCTCGCCACGTTCATGGCACAAACATCCGGGGCAGATGTCTGCGTTAATTTTGTCAGCGTATCACCAGGCGGCATTTCGACAGCGAGCCGAACACCGCGTTCAAAGGCACTCTCAACAGCTTCGCGCCACTGTGTACGACACGCCATATTTCGTACTAAATCATCTGCGATTTGATCCGGTTTCCAGAGCACTCGACCGCTTGTTGCGCTCAGATATGCCTTCTTCGGGCGGGAAAATTTGACTGTTTGAGCAACCGCGTTCAATTGACTAGCGGCAGAATTGAGAAGTGGGCAATGCGACGGTACTGAAACCCGCAATCGAGTGCACTTTTCGGCGCCGATCTCATAAGCTCTTTCACTGGCAATCTGCATTGCTCTTTCGCTTCCAGAAATTACAACTTGTGTTTCCGCGTTGTAATTTGCCACATACAAATTCGGAATCTCGCGACAAATGGCCTCAACATCCAGCAGTCTTAAGCCGATAAGAGCCGTCATTCCATATCCTGTCGGATATGCTTGTTGCATAAGTCGCCCCCTCAAAGAAACCAACTTCAGAGCATCTTCAAAACTCAAGGCCCCTGAACAAACAGCCGCCGCATATGCACCGATAGACAAACCGCAGACGATGTCGGGAAAAACACCGATTTCGGCCAATAACGCACTGTATGAAGTGCCTTTGATCAGCAAGGCCAGCTGGACAGACTCCGTCTTCAGAAAAGACTCGGCAGAATCCAAGTCTTCTAGCGGTCGATTTAAAGCTATCCGAGCGCGGTCCATCCAATACTCTCGATTCGGAATGTTCGAGAGCATTCCAGGGCGCTGTGCTCCTTGCCCAGGGAAAGAAAACATAACCTTATACGTCACCAACCACTCCTTTCCAAGGATTTTGAACAAGTCGCGGCCCTTGATTTGTCTTTAACAGAACCGTATCCGACCGCATCCACTCATTCAAAGAAAATGCCCCGATTCCCGTATCAACTTGTGTGTCCGTCCGACACAAACAACCGGAAGTGACCCGCACCCACGGCAACAAGTCTGCGCGTTCTAGCGGAACGGCGGAACGAATGACTAAATCTAAATCACTTGTTTGATGCATCACATTGATTCCCGTCACAAGCGAATAGGCACAACTTCCCGTAATTCCCCAACTAAAGGGCCAATTCGTTTCGGCAAAAATGCTCGCCGCACACACTGCCGGTGTCTTCAAAGGACACGAATCAAGAAGGTCAACAACCTCTTGCGGCGTCACTGACCGAATAACACAACTTGCATTAACCCACAACGCACAGCGTTCTTTTCGAGTTCTTCCCCGTATTCCAACAGGCAAAAGATTGTGTTCCGCAGAACAGTCTCGTCGGCATACCAAAGGTAATTTGGTATTCCAGACCGAATAAACCCAACTCGGAATCTCGCCGATTAAATCATCCGCGGAATGAATCCAAAGAAAATCATGAGCATTAAAGCGCCCCATTTATCTGACATTCAAAAGATATGTAAAAAAGTCGACAGCATCTTATCGTCTTTCCAAAGCTTACTCGTCCTGTGTTTATTACCTAAAGCGTAACGATTGTTCCTTTGTGTTGATTGATGCCCTACCGAACATCGCAGATACTTTTGACACTTGACATTTTCACAAGCACTCGACGGAGTAAAACATGGCCGATGGAAATACGCAAACACGCGTGTGGGACAGCCGAAGACAAGAAAAGAATCGTCGCCTCTGCAATCTGAGGCGAAACGGCAAAGTACTCGATACAAGCGAAATTATCCGTGCGCTTGAGACAGTCGTCATGCCCGGAGACAAGGTTGTCATTGAAGGAAACAACCAAAAACAAGCCGACTTTCTCGCTCGCTCTCTGTGCGAGGTCAATCCGGATCATGTGCATGATCTGCACATGATTATTCCGAGCATCAGTCTGCCCGAACATTTGGATATCTTTGAGAAGGGAATCGCAAGGAAACTCGATTTTTCCTACTCGGGAACCCAAAGCTTACGCATCTCGCAACTTTTGGAAGATGACATCCTCGAAATCGG
>DHJT01000024.1:11212-12527 GCA_002404465.1 Sutterella sp. UBA4713
TGCCATTCACACCTATATTGAATTGTATGCGCGCCTTTACGTTGATCTCATTCCAAACGTGGTTCTGATAGCCGGCTACAAAGCGGACCGTAACGGCAATCTGTACACAGGGCCAAGTACCGAAGACACGCCAGCTCTTGTCGAAGCCGCTGCCTTCCACGACGGCATTGTCATCGCTCAAGTCAATGAGATTGTAGAAAACCCCCAGGATCTCCCACGAGTTGACATTCCGGGATCCTGGGTTGATGCCGTCGTCGCCTCGGATAAGCCGTTTTTTATTGAACCTCTCTTTACACGCGACCCCAGACAGATCAAAAACCAACACATCCTTATGGCCATGATGGCTATCAAAGGCATTTACGCCCGTCATGCCGTACAGACGCTCAATCATGGAATTGGCTTTAACACTGCAGCCATCGAGTTGCTTTTGCCGACCTTCGGCCAATCTCTCGGATTGAAAGGAAAGATTTGTCAAAACTGGTGTTTAAACCCCCATCCGACACTGATACCTGCCATTGAATCCGGCTGGGTTCAAAGCATCCACTGCTTTGGCGGAGAATTGGGCATGGAAGAGTACATCGCCGCACGCCCCGATGTGTTCTTCACCGGTCCGGACGGGTCAATGCGTAGCAACCGAGCCTTTTGCCAAATGGCAGGCCAATACGCCGTTGACATGTTCATCGGATCAACACTCCAAATCGACTCCTTGGGAAACTCTTCGACAGTTACACGTGGCCGGCTTTCAGGGTTCGGTGGCGCTCCAAACATGGGGCATGACCCACACGGTCGCCGTCATGCAACGAAAGCTTGGCTTGACATGATTCGAGAGCCGAGCCCGGTAGCGCGCGGCCACAAGCTCGTTGTGCAAATGGTAGAAACATACCAAGCCAAGGGGAAACCAACCTTTGTAGAAAATCTTGAGGCTGTAGAGGTAGCTAAGCAAGCGCACATGCCTTTAGCGCCTGTCATGATTTACGGTGACGATGTAACACACATCGTCACGGAAGAAGGCATCGCCTATCTGTACCTGGCAGAAACAGAAAATGAGCGTCGGCAGATGATTGCTGCCGTTGCCGGCATCTCGCCTCTTGGGATTAAGGCCGACTTGAAATCAGTCTCCAAACTTCGTCGAGACGGGAAAATTGCATTTCCGGAAGACCTGGCAATCCGTCGCACCGAGGCAACGCGTTCTCTCTTGGCTGCAAAAAGCATCGCTGATCTCGTCGAATGGTCCGGCGGTTTATACAACCCGCCTGCCAAATTCCGGAGTTGGTAATGATGACCCACAAGTCCGCCCCTTTCCGTTCACTTGCCT
>DHJT01000024.1:12589-12795 GCA_002404465.1 Sutterella sp. UBA4713
GTCCTGTCTGATTGAAGAAGTCAATCTGACACCGAAGCCCGGCCTTGTCGATCGGCGCGGACGCGGCTCACACACCGATCTTTCTGTTGACTTAATGGAAAGATCGGCTCGCACTTTGGAAAGTTCCTTTGCGGAAATTGCTCGCGAGAGTTGGGGACAAAAAATCGATGTGCGCCTTCGTGAGGCAATCGGAGCCATCGGCCGTG
>DHJT01000009.1:0-1713 GCA_002404465.1 Sutterella sp. UBA4713
TTAAATCGGTTGCAAAAGATGTGCCCAGCGTTACAGATGTCGTAGACATGAATGCTAAGGGCGGTAGCGAAGATTGCACGATGCTCATCCGAAGGGTTCAGGAACACGGAGGAAAAGCAGTATTTTTCTATTACGGATGCAATCACCACGGCCACCACCGTGCGGATTTTTGTGTCCAAGATGAAAGCTCTCTTCCGATCGGGACAGAAGTCTTTACGCGATTTATTAAAGCAATCAACGCACGAAAATAAATGGTCTCTTTCGTCTGCGAAGTGAACTTCGCAGACGTTCGTGCTTTGTGTTTTTGTGCAGAGCTTGAGACTGTGATCTGGTGTATCTTATTTCTTCCGGAAATTTTTCTTTGGCGCAGATTTGTCAGTTCTCTTTTTCCAGAGAAGAGAAAGTGAAGTGCCCACGAAAACTGATTTTTATTGAAGACTTGGAAAAACACTAAAGCGCAACCTCAGAGAACGTGTTGTGTGTCCGTTTTGTATCCCCCACTAACGGATCTCGGATTAGTCATTGCCCGTACGCTGATAAAATCTCCTTGTTTTAAATAGACCGTTGGGTCGGGGAATTTTGACGATGCGATTGTTTGTTTTAACTGTAGCTTTAGCGGCTGTTTCTTCGTTGGTCGGGGCAGCGGAACTCGGTTCTTTGTCACTTGTTTCGCGGTTGGGTGAGCCATTCGATGCGCGTTTAGATTTGCGCGATGTGAAACCCGGTGAGACCGTGGAAGTTTCGTTGGGCGATCCGTCGCTTTATGAGAAAGTCGGGCGGAAGTTAACTCCGGAGGTGACGACGTTTCGAATTGCTTCCCGAAAGGATGCAAGAGGACGCTTTCGCATTCAGAGCACAGAGGTTTTGAACAACACGGAGCCCTTTCCCCTCATCCTTGTGATGAAGGCTGACTCTAAGTACAAGGCTAAGGTCTACAACATTAAATTGGCACCGCCGCGCTCGATTTCACGCAATACCCCGAGCAAGGCACCCGTTGTCATTGAACATCGAGAAAACACGCAAAGTCTGAGTTCTGCGAAGGACGAAAAAAAGTCAGTCAAGTCGCATGGCGAGCCGGCCTTAAGGCAGCCGAAAGCCGCTTCGGTGTCCAAAGCGAAAACCGAGGCGGTGGCTAAAAAGCCGGTGCCCGTCAAAAAATCGACTGTCCCGCCAAGAAAACCGGTACAAAAGACAACCTTGCCGGAACAGACGCATGCTCCGATTGCAGTCAGTCAAGGTATGACGCTTTGGTCGATTGCCGGACAGGTGCGCACCTTGTATCCGCAAGCAAGTATGGATCGCATTCAGGTCGCTTTGGTTCGAGCGAATCCAAGAGCCTTTAAAAACGGCCGAATTGCGAGTCTTAAGCTCGGCAGTCGTCTTCGGATTCCGAGTGCGGAACTTATCAATAGCATCACGGAACAAGAGGCTTGGGCTATTGTGCGAATCAAACCGAGGATGAACGCACTAAAAACACCTTCGGCAAAGCGCATGGCTGCGGCAAAAAAGAAAATGCCGGCCTCTCGGTTAGCGACAAAACCGGTTCATACACCTAAGGAGGGATTAGCAGTAACGAATGCGGTGAAGGCTTCCGAGTCAAATGTCCGACCTCCGGAAGTCACGGCTCCGGCACAGGAAGCAACGGTCCGTCATGAGACGACTGCGGTGCCTTCGACCACAACGCCGATGCCGTCACCCGAAAACCATAATGCG
>DHJT01000009.1:1841-6438 GCA_002404465.1 Sutterella sp. UBA4713
ACGCAGATGCCAAATCGCACTGAACTTTCTGCCAGTGAGAAGGTTACGGAAAAGACCGAGAGGTCAGAGTTCCCGTGGGGTGGCGTTTTCGGGGCTTTAGCGGTCCTGGCGGCGCTTGTCGCGGGCTTTGTCTATTGGAGACGCCGCCGTAATGCACTTGAGGGGGCGGATTCTGAGAAGTTAACGGAAAGCCCCGTGCATTTTTGTCAGAATAGACCGGAGACTTCACCTGAACAGCTCAGTGAAATCGACAGCACGGTCAGTCGCCGCATTGCGTCGGACGAACGTGCCGCTCGAGGCTTTGAATTAAAGAGTCAAAGCTCTCCTGAGTTAGGAGCGCAACACCTGACGGAAGACCGTCGTTCAGCCCAGGAAATCGGCGTGCAGGATCTCCGCCCCCAAGAGAATCTTCCGGAGACGACTGATGCAGATCGGAGAACGCCGCACAGCGTTGAGACGGGGATGCCTGTTGTCGGCATCGGGTCAAGCGAGATAGAAACAAAAAATGAACCGGAACCTGTACTCGGTCGGATTGAGCCGACACTCGGAATTGAATCGGGCGACAAGAATCCCGAGTCAAATGCATCGGGAAAGGAAGCATTGTCCCAAACGCCGGATTTAAATACTGTGTCCGAACAGTCGCTCGATCAAAAATTGACTCAAGCAAGAGCATTACTTCAAGCTTCGCTTTCGAATCGTGCCATTGAGTTGCTTGAGGAAATTGCTCTTAAGGGTAATGAAAAGCAGAGGGCGGCCGCGTTAAAGCTCTTAACGGAAAAACAACCGTGAAGAATGTGTCGGTGACAAACACTCCGACGCATCGGATTGCTCTTGGTATTGAGTACACGGGAGCGCGCTTTTACGGATGGCAAAAGCAGCCCGATCAAAGAACCGTGCAAACGGAGCTTGAAAAGGCCCTGGCGCGCTTTGTGACAAAGCCGGTTGCGACCATTTGTGCCGGACGCACGGATACCGGAGTCCACGCCGTTTCGCAGGTCGTGCACATAGATGTTGCGTGCCAACGGGGAGAAGCTAACTGGGTTCGCGGTGTTAATTCGTTTTTGCCGAACGATGTCGCTGTGCGTTGGGCCCGCAAGGTCGATGCGGATTTTTCCGCGCGCTTTTCGGCAAGCAGTCGTACCTACGAATACTGGATTTATAACGATCCGATTCGCTCTCCTGTTTTTGATGCTTTTACCGGATGGGTTTGGCGTCCTCTTGAGGCCGATCGAATGCAGGAAGCTTGTCGATTTCTGCTCGGGAAGCACGACTTTACGAGCTTTCGAGCAGCCGACTGTCAGGCGGCAACGCCTGTACGTACCGTTCATGCGATTTCTGTCAAGCGTTATGGTTCGTTGATATGTATCCGAATCAGTGCCGATGCCTTCTTGCAACATATGGTCCGCAATATCGTCGGCTCTTTGGTTTATGTCGGGATCGGTCGAGAGTCTGTCTGTTGGATTCAAGATGTACTGAATGCTCGATGTCGTGCCCTGGCAGCTCCGACTTTTGCTGCCTGCGGATTGTATCTGACGGGTGTACAGTATCCGGAAAGGTACAGACTTCCGTCGGTCGGACAGTCGCCCCTGCGTGCACTGGTATCGGCGGTTTATCCCGATTTGTCGAATATTTAAATTTTTCAAGGAGACTCCTGTGGCTCAAATACAGCACGCGCCTGTTCTTATTATCGGTTCGGGACCAGCCGGCTATACGGCAGCCCTTTATGCAGCACGAGCGAATCTGCAACCGGTCCTTATTACCGGCATGGAGCAAGGCGGGCAGTTGATGACGACAACAACAATTGATAATTGGCCGGGCGCTACCGACGGAATTGCCGGGCCGGAATTGATGGATCGAATGCTTTCTCATGCGGAAAAATTCGGAACGAAAGTCATTTTCGATGTAATTCAGAAGGTGTTTTTGGAAGAAAAACCGATGCGTCTTGTCGGAGATATGGGTCAATACACATGTGATGCGCTTATTGTCGCCACGGGGGCAAGTGCCAAATACTTGGGTTTGCCAAGTGAGACGGCGTTTCGCGGTAAAGGTGTCTCGGCCTGTGCGACTTGCGACGGATTCTTTTATCGGCAGAAGCCCGTTGCCGTTGTCGGAGGCGGAAATGCGGCCCTCGAAGAAGCGCTTTACCTGAGCCAAATAGCCTCCGTTGTGCACTTGGTACACCGCAGAAATGCATTCCGTGCCGAACCGATTATGGTAGATAAACTCATGCAGACAGTTAAGGACGGCAAAATTGTGCTACATACGCCGCGTACGGTTTGTGAAGTTCTCGGTGATGATAACGGAGTAACGGGGCTTGCTATCGAAGGCGAAGGCACTCGCGAAACGCTTCGCGTGGACGGAGTATTTATCGCCATCGGACACGCGCCGAATACAGCGGTTTTCGAAGGTCAAATCAACATGGATCACGGATACATCGTGACACGATATCCCGGGACCAGAGCTTTGACGGCAACGAACGTACCCGGGGTGTTTGCAGCCGGAGATTGCGCCGATTCTGTATACCGTCAGGCGATCACAAGTGCTGCAACGGGGTGCCAGGCAGCCCTTGATGCGCAGCGGTATCTGGAAGAACACGTGTAAAGACAGCTATGGGTAATAACTTTGATGCGCTCAAGGGCATGGCCGCAACGCTAAAAGAGCAGGCCCGTGAGCGGCAGGAGCAAAATGAGAAGGCCGAACGGGCTCAGACGCGGATTGCCCGTGAAACACTTGAATTTTTGCAGGCCATGAAAAAGAGCGGTGTTAAAAGTGCTCCGGACATTCGTTTAAAGGCAACGTGCCGAGATGCTCCGATTAGTTTTACGGAGGCAATGCGTCAGGCCGGAGTTGTTCCTCTCGGAACGGCCCCGCGCGTTAACCATTCGAAATGTGTCTCGTCGGAGCCTAAACAAACGATAGCCGACAATAAGGCGGTGCTTGACGAATCCCTAAGCGATGAGGCCGATTCCATCGAATTTCTTGAAAGTGAAGACGGATTGTCGTTCCGACGCCCGAATGTGGGACCGGATGTCCCTCGGGATTTGCGGCGGGGACGTTGGGTCGTGACGGCTCAGCTGGATTTGCACGGGATGTTTGTCGAAGAAGCGCGGGAAGCCGTTGCATCGTTTCTCAAGAAGTGTTTGGCTCATGAGTTTTATTGTGTTCGTATTATCCACGGCAAGGGAAACGGTTCTCCTCAAGGACTTTCCGTCTTGCGCGAGAAAGTTCGTCGTTGGCTAAAACAACGAGACGAGGTCATCGCATTTGCTCAACCGCCGGAACGAGACGGAGGCGCCGGAGCGACCATCGTTCGACTGCGCCCGACGAAGAAAAAGTAATCGATAAAAAGAAAACCGCTTCGAGTTGTTTCCAGGAACTGAAGCGGTTTTCTCGATTGACAGATGAATCAGGAGGCCATTGCCAGGCCGGACTTGATTCGATCCAGGACTTCCTTTTTCCCGAAAAGCGCGAGTGTTCGATCAATTTGCGGTGTCCTGTCGGCGTTGCAGACCAGCACACGCAGCGGAGTTGCAATCGGTCCCATTTTGATCGCCTTCTCTTGCATGACAGTCTTTAATGCACCGTAAATAGCTTCCGGTGTGAAGTCATCCAGGGGCTCAATGGCTTGAACAAATGCGTCTAAGGCTTCGCGGTTTCCGTCGGCCAGGGCAAGTTTGACTGCCTGGGGATCGCGCTCTAAGGGCTTGTAAAAGAGCATCGCGGCATCGGCCAGAGCCTCAAGCGTTGATGCTCTGCTCTTAAGAAGGTTGCAAACAGCGGCAAGATCGGCTCCGCCCTCAATTTTCCCTCCTCGCTTTTCGATACGCGGTTTAACTAAGTCGGCCAAACGTGTGTCATCGGCTTCTTTCATATACTGGGCATTGAGCCACTCGAATTTCTTAAAGTCGATGCGAGCCGCGGCTCGTGAGCAGTCTTTGAGTTCGAAAACCTTTGCCAGTTCCTCTCGGGTAAATTTTTCCATGTTCCCGTGCCCCCAGCCTAAGCGGGCCAGGTAGTTGACAACGGCTTCTGGCAAAAATCCCTGATCACGGTATTCGAGAATCGAAACGGTTCCGTGGCGCTTGGAGAGCTTTTGTCCGTCCGGTCCGTTAATGAGCGGTAGGTGACCGAAAACCGGGACTTCGGCTCCGAGCGCGTGATATAGGTTAATCTGGCGCGGTGTGTTGTTGATGTGATCTGCGCCGCGAATCACATGGCTCACTTTCATATCCCAATCATCGACGACGACCGCAAAGTTATAGGTCGGAATGCCGTCGCGCATGATGATCAGGTCATCGAGTTCTTTGTTCGATACGGTAATCGTGCCGTAAACGGCGTCGTCCCATGTCACTTCGCCGTCGTCGGGGTTGCGAAAACGAATGACGGGCTTGACGCCTTCGGGAATCGGTTTGCCGATGCAGTTTTCCGGGCGCCAGCGACCGTCATAACGGGGTTTAAGGCCGGCTGCTTTTTGCTCAGCCCGCATTTTGTCAAGTTCTTCGGGCGTGGCATAGCACCGATAGGCGCGTCCGTCAGAGAGCATCTGATCGACAATTTCTCTGTAGCGCGCCAGCCGATTCATCTGATAAATCGGGCC
>DHJT01000009.1:6527-24631 GCA_002404465.1 Sutterella sp. UBA4713
ACATAGCGCTCCTGATCGGTATCTTCAATGCGAAGCAGGAACTTGCCGCCGAAATGGCGAGCGACGGCCCAGCAATAAATTGCGGTTCTGGCGGTTCCTAAGTGCATCATTCCTGTCGGAGACGGGGCGATGCGGGTGCGAATTTCTTTCATAACAAACCTCAAAAGGAGTGGTGTTTTTTCCTCGATGCGCTTCTTTTACGCATCGGACAACACGGTGAAGGCGATTTTAGCGCATGGTAGAGGATGCGATTTCATTGGTAAAACCGAGGGAAACCGTCGGATTCGTGCTCGGTCGGCCTAGTTCGAAATGATTAAGCAAAAATGCAACAAAAAAACTTTGACCTTCAGAGGCCCCAAGAGCCGCTTTCCGTTACAATCGGAAACGGAGGTGGGGGAAGAACAATTTCCTTAGGAAGGAGGAAAGTATGCGTTTTTCACGCACGCTTGCCGTTTTGGCAGGCTTGTCTCCCCTTGTTGCTTGCGCTTCTGCGCTAAACGGCGCAGAGCTATCCGGTTATTGGGCAATTCCCTTTGCCGGTATTTTGTTGAGCCTGGCACTTTGCCCGATGGTTGTTCCGAATTTTTGGCACCATCACTACGGCAAGGTCGCTGTTTGTTGGGCTCTGATTGCTGCCGTTCCGCTTTTTTACGTTTTCGGCTCCGACGTTGCCGTTACGGAAATTGCCCACACGCTTTTGGCCGATTATGTTCCGTTCCTCTTGTTTGTAGGGACTCTTTACATTATCGCCGGAGGTATTCATATTCGGAGCACGTTCGCCGGCCGTCCGGTGTTTAACACCGGCTTTCTCGCAGTCGGTGCCGTTTTGGCCAATGTGATGGGCACAACAGGCGCCGCGATGCTTTTAATTCGCCCGCTTATTCATGCGAATATGGGACGCAAATACACGGCGCACACCTTTATCTTTTTTATTTTTATTGTGGCCAATATCGGCGGTTGTTTGACTCCGCTCGGTGATCCGCCTCTTTTCCTCGGATTCCTGCGCGGCGTGACGTTCTTCTGGACATTCCAGCACTTGTTTTTACCCTGGATTACGACGATTGCAATCCTTTTGACGGTTTATTTCATCATTGATGAGTGTTGCTATTGTCGAGAGAAAGCCGCACACACATTTGTAGCACATCCGGAAAAGCAAGTGCCCTTCCGAATCGAAGGGAGCATTAATTTTCTGTACCTTGCCGGCATGGTCGCCGTCACGTTAACGAGCGGAGTTTGGAAGCCGGGTATTGAATTTACCGTTCTCGGTGTGCATTTGCCGCTACAGGGTTTGGTTCGTGATGTGTGTTACATCACTTTGGCTCTTTTAAGTTATTTCACGACACAGGAAAAGGTCCATGCGGTCAATCACTTTAATTTTGAGCCGATCAAGGAAATTGCCAAACTCTTTTTCGGCATCTTCGTGTGTATTGTTCCGGTTCTCGAAATGCTCAAAGCCGGTACGAACGGTGTTTTCGCACCGCTCGTGACGTTGGTTTCGACGGCCGAAGGTGCGCACCACAACGGGATGTATTTCTGGATGACTGGGGCTCTTTCGGCGTTCTTGGATAATGCGCCGACCTATCTGGCGTTCTTTAACCTTGCAAGCGGTGATGCGGTTGCCATGATGACCACACATGCTAAGACTTTGATGGCCATTTCAATGGGCTCGGTCTTTATGGGCGCACTTTCTTATATCGGAAATGCTCCCAACCTCATGACGGTTTCGATTGTTCGTCAGAGAGGCTTTACGATGCCGAGTTTCTTCGGTTATATGGTTTGGTCCGTAGGCATTCTTTGCCCGACGTTCGCATTGGTGGTTTGGTTTTTCGTATAAGTAATTTTTTTCAAATGCCGACCGTCGGGCGCATGTGCGTTCGGCGGTTTTTTTTGCGTCATATTTATAAGAAAAAGGAGAGTGGGCATGGAAGCTGTAACGGCAGAAGGAGGGGCTTTTTCCCGAAAAGGCTTTTCGGTTAAAAAATTCAGTTTGGCTTGTGTTGTCGGCGCGCTAACCGGCATCTCTTCGGTGGCGGGAGCCGAAACGACCTTACCTATTGAATTGACGACTCAAGACGATTCCGTGACCTCTGAGATAATTAGTGAGGCAATCCAGAAGGCAATCAACGACAATGAGGAAAGCTATGACTTTTATTCAATCCGGATTCTCGACAGTCGGCCGAACGGTATTGCCTATCGCGTGACGGGAGACAGCACTGAAGGGTCGATTTTCAGCACATATGACGTGGCTCGCTTCTCAATTGAAGCGCAAAGTGGCATCGGCATGGGATTTACCGGAGAAGCACCCTCTGAGACAATCAACTGTGACGTTGATATCAAGGCACGAACGGTATTGAGCGATAAATCAACGGCCGGTGCACGATTGGCATTTGAAGCAAGAAATGGGGCTGAAAAGTCACCGACGGTTAACCTTGAGGGTGATTTTGAATTCGGTAGGGGTTTCTTGGACTTTTCCGGGGTTGATGCGACGCTTGCCGGTCAGGGCACAATCGGAACGTTGGCTTTGTGGCAACACGGGCAAGGAGGGGAGCAAGGTCCTTTTTCGACGAAGGTGACGATTCAAGATAACCCTTCCGTGCCGTACAAGACGTTTCTTAAAATCGATACGCTTGATGTGACGGACGGGACCTTGGATATTTTAGGGCGCTATGCCGGAACCTTTGTGCATGTCGGAAAGCTGGGGAGTCAGGACTCTTACGGAGAAAATATGCCGGGTACCGGTGGGACGGTGCATGTGACGGGGAAGGCGGCTTTGTCGCTGATTAAAACAAATGAAGACGAGGATCCTTCCGAGATTCAAAGGAAGGTGCTCGGCGCGGTCAACGATGCCACAATGGTTTGCGGTTCGGAACGGGCAAGTATCGTCCTTGATCGCTTGGAGTCGATTCCCATCGTAAATAAGGAAGGTCAGAGCTTTTTAATTTGCATCGGAGACGAAAGTGATGCGCCGGAGAAAGATTCCTCAGGAATTTTTGTCGGGAAAAACGGCCGCGTCGTCTGGATGTATTCAAGGCCTCAAGAGACCGAAGAAACTGCAACTGACGGCCGCAAGATGCAACGAGCCCCGTCGACTGAATCACAGGGAAATTTGACGCTCACGTTGTCTGAAGACGCGGAGCTTGTGATCAACGGATGGGACGGCAAGGAGGCGACATTTAATTTGAACGGGATGCCTGATGCTCTCATCACCAACGGCAACATTCATTTGATCGGAACCAAAATCGGGCGGGGAACGATTGTTTCGACCGGTGACGGCACATTTCGTATTGAACGACACTTGATGCAAAATGCTTTCGGGCTCAAGGCATTTCACTGCGTGCAGGAAACGGAGAATCGGTTGTACGCAGAGGCTTTTTCATCTCCGGGCGAAGAATTCATTCGCACGGCTATTGAAGATACGAAAGTCGGCGAAGATGTGTTCGCGCAACTTATTGACACGGCTGTTTTTCTTCCGTTTTCGTCAAGAACGCTGGTTTATGCCGAACGTGCTTTTGACAGTGCGCACGACAGGCTTCTGGAAAGAGACATTCCGCGAACGGCTCAGGATGATCACTGGTGGGTGACTTGGGAAACCGAAAAGCTTCGCCTTGCGGATGCGACGAATAACGCCACTCTCACGAGCATTCGTCTCGGATGCGACACGGATCTTACGGAAACGTGGAGCGCAAGCGCTGTTTTTTCCGGTACCAAGTTCGACGCAGATGATACAAGAGGGGAAGCGATTAACATGGACGGGTCGGTGGCCTCCGTGGGAGCAAGTCTTGAAAAGCGCTTTTCCGACAAAAGCGCCTTGCGTTTTGGGGTGACGGTCGCCAAAGCACAACTAACAGCCAAACAACTTGCCGTCGGTCACCGACTTAAAACCGAACCGGAACTTCTTTTGGCCGGCCTCGGGGCTCGTGTGAATACAACATACGGTGAAGCGGTTCTTGTAAAGCCCTTTGTCGGAATCAATCTTTACTACGCCAAGATGTCCGAGGGGGATATTCTGGATTATGACCAAAACAAGGGACACGACGGCATCGGGTTTAAGACTGGGGCGAAGAAACGGGTTTGGGGCAGTGTCTCGACCGGAGCACAAATTTCAACTCAATGGGATGTTGCGAGTTATTCAATCAAGCCTTCGCTTGGTTTTGTCGGTAAGGCGTACGTCGGAGATCGCAAGTGGAAGGCTCAGGCAGCTCTTGCTACAGGACAATCACACCTCGATTATGCGCAATTTGAAGCAACGGGAGCTTGGTCTGTTCGGGCCGAAGCGGCGCTAAAACTGGCCTCTTCCCGCAGTGTTCCCGTCACCGAAGGCGGAATATTCGGTTTCGGAGCCAAGCCAACGGGAAAGACAACGACCGAAGATTGGCATATGGACTTAAAGGTCGGGATAGCACGGTCGGAACGCTCCGAGAAAAATTCCTACGCACGTATTGAATATCGTCAGAACTGGTAAAGAAAACACCGAGTTTTTGAGAAAGGGCCTCGGTGTTTGAGCGTTTTGGTCAGGTAGAAATCAATGGGATTGTCTTGTCAGGCGAATTTTAATTTGACCTCCAAAAACGTCTTTTGAATTGATCCATGTTTGTTACCCGGCCAGCACCGTTCCAGCGGCGTGACCGATGGTTAAAGCCCTTCTTTTTCCAATAAACGGTGGCTATCCCCTCGAATGACAACCACTTCACTGCGGTGGAGCAGTCTGTCAAGCATTGCTGTCATTAGGGTCACATCAAACATCCCCCCAAAAAAGGATTCGGAATTCCCCTCAAATTTTCTACAGAAGCCCTCTCTCGATGTTGACACTCCTTCGAGACAAGGACTTTAGTTGAAGAAATTTTCAGAAATACTCGAACTGCCTCTTCGAAAACTTTTCGAGGAGGCAGGAGGTAGATAGGGTGTTTCCTCTAGATCTGTTCAATTAGTCATTCTTAGAAAAGGAATCAATTTTCCTTATGTTGTTAGGGCGTACACAAGGGCGTTAATACAATAAAAAACAGATTTAGCAGTTTGAATTCCGCTGATTAATTTTAATTTTGCATTGATTTCAAATTGTTTTTTCTGTACGGAGGGTTTCATTAACAAACAGCAAATGTTCGGAGGATTGTTCTGCTGGTTATGAGGGCTATCCTGCGTAACGTACGTGCAAATAAAGGAGAATCGATTGTTGTAGTCCTATAACAATTGAATGTGTTGATTATGGTAACTATTCTTGAATTTATCGTTCTTTTTGCCGCTATTTTGATCGGTGTTCGGTTCGGCGGCATCGCTCTGGGTTTCTGGGGTGGTTTGGGTCTTTTTGTTCTTTCTGTCGGATTCGGCGTGGTTCCAACGTCGCCACCGATTGACGTGATGCTCATCATTTTTGCCGTTTGTATGTGTGGTTCCTGCATGGAAGCGGCCGGAGGTTTGGATATCTTGGTCCGTTTCGCCGCCAAAATTATTCGTAGGAATCCGAAATATGTCGCGATTGTTGCGCCGGTCGTGAGTTTCTTTCTGACATTTTTCGCAGGTACCGGCAATGCTGTGTACGCCATCCTTCCCGTGATTTATGAAGTGAGTTACAGCGCGAATGTTCGCCCTGAACGCGCCATGGCAGCGGCCGCCGTTGCCGGCCAGGTTGGAATTACCTCCAGCCCGATTGCAGCTGCCGTAGCTGCCATGATCGGTTTAATGGCCGCCAACGGTCATGAAGAAATCGGTCTTGGCACGATTTTGATGGTCACATTCCCGGCTTGCCTGATTGGCGTTGTAGTCGGGTCCGCCTTCGGTATGTTCCGCGGTAAGGAATTAAAGGATGATGCAGCCTACCAAGCTCGTTTGGCGCGCGGTGAAATCCTTCCTCCGCAAAAGATTGATGATCGTCCCCTGCCGACTTCGGCGAAATGGTCCGTTTTTATTTTCTTCAGTGCCATTGTCGTGATTGTCCTTGCCGGTTTCTTCCCTGAATTGCGTGTTTTGCGCGGACAAACGAAAGCCGTGAGCATGTCGTTGGTTATCGAAGGTGTAATGTTGGCCGCCGGAGCTTTGATGTTCTTGGTCTGCAAGCCGGACGCCGGAAAGGTTGCCAAGGGACAAGTTCTCCATGCTGGCGTTATTTCCATTGCGGTTGTTTTCGGTATTGCTTGGATGTCGGATTCCTTTATTGCCGCTAATTCTAAGGTCTTTATGGATGTCGCCGGGTCCGTTGCACAGAGCATGCCGGTTCTCTTCGCTTTGATTTTGGCTGCGATGTCCGCTTTGCTCGGAAGTCAGGGGGCGACAACGCGCGCGGTTATGCCGTTGGGATTTGCATTGGGCATTCATCCGATGCTTCTCGTTGCGATGTTCCCTGCCGTGAATTGTCTTTTCATTCTTCCGACGACGGGACCTGCGTTGGCGGCCGTCGGAATGGACCGCTCAGGAACAACCTATATCGGGAAATACGTGATTAATCACTCCTTCCAATTCCCCGGCTTGGTTATGGTCATTATCGCCGTGACCGTCGGTTGCCTGATGGTTAGTACAGGAATCGTCTGATTTTCAGAACGGATTCTGGGTTGTGAGAATTTTTCCCGGGGCGACACTGAGAAATGGGTCGCCTCGGTTTTTTTGAATGTAATTAAGGAGTGGACATGAAAGTTTTGTCCGATTTCGTTGAAAGTATGTTTTTTCACTGTGACGGGAGAGCCTACTGGAAACCGGAACATTACGGATTGTTAGGCAAGTCGTTTAAAACGCTGACGAAACGGGGTAATACTTTAGACGGACTCGTACTGGAATCTCCTCGAGCGAAAGAAAAAAAGAAAGTCGTGCTTTACTTCCATTCGGCGGAATTTAATCGTGAATTCAATCTACCTCAGGTCGTTTTTCTCGCGATGGCAGGATTTCGTGTTCTTCTTTTCGATTACAGCGGATGCGGGCTGAGTACTGGCAAATGCACGCTTGACGGGCTGGGTGAGGACGCTGAGAGTGTGCTCGGTTGGCTAGATGGCTCGCCTTATAAATCCGCCTCGTTAACGTTTTTTGCTCAGGGGGTTGGGTGCGATGCCGCATTGCAACTGATGGCATTGCATCCGGCGCGATGTAACGGATTAATTCTGGAGTCAGCCTATTGCTCACGAAGCGGATGGATTAAAGAGCGTTGGGGCCCTGTAATCGGCGATTTGGCGGCACATGCTTTGCAATGCCATGCTCCTGACCCCGGAAGTATTCTTGAAAAAGTTCGAGTTCCGATTCTTCTTATCTATCCGGAATGTGACGATTTTGTTCGTGTCGGACAGAGAGAGGCCGTGATTTCAAAAACCAGGAAAGCATCCGTCTGGATTGTTCCCGGGAAGAGGTTTCTCGGAATATTTGCCGATGCGCAGGGAAAATGGCATCAGGATGTGGTGAAGTTCATTCGCGGGACGAAAACTTTCGGATAATTGGGGATCAAAAATCCGTTAAAAAAATTGAGGAAATGAGAAGAGGTGAGGCAGAGCGCATTTCCGGGAAAATTTTTTCCTGAAGGATATTCTTTGTTTTCAAATAAATAAAATTCACCAACGATTCGTAGGCTGAAAACTGCGACATAACGTAAAACTGTCGTGTGGAGTGCAGGGAACTGATGAAATGCAACGAAACGGCCGGCAAAAATTCCCGAGCGGCCCAGACGCCAAGAGGTGGAAGAATCGTCCAGCCAGCTCCGCTGGCAACAAGATTCATTGCGGATTGATTGGTGTCCACCTCCAATCGTCGATTCCCATGAAAATCACATTGCCTCAAGATGCGCTCAATTTGAATACTATCTAAGCTGTCATCGTTAAATCGGATAACGGGGAGGCTTTTCGGAAGAACGGCCAAGTCGGGTACTTGATGAATTTGTCCCTCGAATTTCCTCGGTGTTACGAAAAGGAAATTTTCGCTCATGAACATTTTGGCACGAATAGCCGGATTTTCGCTTGGGAATTTTGTTGCAACGGCAATATCGAGTTGTTTTGCGATTAAACGGCGAACTGTCGTGGGCGAGTTTTGGCAGTAGGCAGCGAAATTATCGACTTGAGTAACCAGATCCGGGGTGAGCAAGGGAGCAATGCAGGCGCCGTACGAATCGGAAAAGCCGATGCGTAAGTCCAAACGAACATCGGAAGTGGAGTTTTTAATGTCCAGTGCAAGACTGCTTAAATCTTCGAGCAAGGGTTTAATGCGGCGTCTGGCTCTGTGCCCGGCTGCAGTAAGTTGAATGGGGCGTGCCGTTCTATTAAAAAGGGGAACTCCGGCAAATTCCTCCAATTTGGCGATTGCATTGGATATTGCAGGTTGTGTCACTTTCATGATCGAGGCAGCTTTAGTAAAACTTCCCGTTTCTGCTGTGAGAAGAAACGCCCTCAGAATGCTAAATTCTGGATAGCTTTCTTTTGCGGAACTCATGAGTGCCTCCTGGATAATGGACAATTGGAAGTTTTCCAAAGAAAAAAGGGCAACCGGACTTCACCGTTTGCCCCTTTCGAAACGCTTAGCGCGTGCGCTGTGCCTTTAGTAGCCCTTTGTTTTCTCTCTCTTTCATAATATAGCCCATGAAGGCGAGCATCGTCATGGCACCGAGTCGGCAAGTAATTCCGCTCGGGTCGTACTGTGGCGCGACTTCAACTAAATCGAAGCCGACAACGTTTCCTTTTTTAGCAATCCCTTCAAGAACATCGGTTTCAAATAGGTAGTTGAGTCCGCCAGGAGAGGGTGATCCGACGCCAGGGGCATAGCACATGTCATAACCGTCGATGTCGATCGTGACGTAATAGTTCTTGGCTTCGGGAATCATGTCAATGACTTTTTGAGCTCCAAGCTCCAAGGCTTTTCGCGCTGGGATAACGACGGAACCGAAGTTGTAGGCGTCTTGGAAGTCTTCTCGAGTATTGCTACCGAGACCGCGCATGCCGATCTGACACATCTTTTTAAAGTGGGGCATTTCCGAAATTAGACGCATCGGGCTACCGTTTGTGTAGCGGCGACGTCCGAAGTCCAGGTGCGCGTCGAACTGAACGATGCAAAGATCATCGAAACGATCCAGGGCACGGGCAATCGGATAGGTAACGGAGTGATCTCCTCCCATCATGACGGGGAGAGCGCCTTTATCCAGAATCTTTTCGACGGTCTTCGTGATGCGGTCAAATGTTTCTTGAAACATCATGGGGTCGACGTCAACATCGGCGCCGTCAACGATTTTTACGGGGGATGCCAAAAATTGTGTTTGGCGTTCCGGATCCCAAAAGCCTGCATCGCCGCGTCCGTAATGACAGGAAACTTCTCGGATTCGACGCGGACCGAATTTACAACCGCTCAGGTAGGGGGCGCCGGCATCAAAAGGAATCCCCATAACGCAAACATCAGCATCATCAAGTTGGGATAGGTTCGTGCAGATGGGATACTTGGCGAAACTGGCGATACCGGTAATCGGAAGATTGTAAACTGTATCACTCATGGCTTATTTCCTTTAGGTTATTATGGGAAACAGGAGACCACCAATCTGCCCGGAGGGGGAAGGCCTGTTGATGGTCTCCTAATTTGTTATTCCGTCATGGTTTTCACGGCCGATTCGAGTTCGGCTTTGGCCGCGGCAACAGAATCCATGCGTTCACGAAGTTCATCGCAGTCGCGGTCAAGACCGATTTGCCGATTGTCGAGCTGACGATCCACTTCCTCGGGGGCAGTACCTCCGATAACTTTTTTGGCATAGGCAATCTTGATGGGGTCTAGTGCGGCTCGGATTTCTTCGTCGGTCATTGCGGTTTTTCGTCCGAATAAACGTTCGAAAATCGGATTGACTTCGGCCGTTCCGATCTCATCGGCAGTTTTGTTATGCTCAGTCATGTAAGCCACAACGCCGGCTACGATGTCGTGAGCCATTCGGAAACTGATTTTGTCGCTACGGACAAGATAGTTGGCCAATTCCGTTACCGTACAGAAATTGCAACGGGCTTTGCGCAACATATTTTCTTTTTTTACCGTGATACCCTTGATGGACACTTCCATCAGTTCACACATCACCTTAAATTCTTCAATGCCAGGGAAGAGGTAGTTAGCGGCCTCCCCGCACATATCTTCGCTGTGAGAATAAATGACGTTCTTCATTACGTTCAATGCCGACATGTAGCAACCTTCGACATGAGCCGCCTTGGCCTTAATGTGTTCAAGGACCCAGGGGTTCTTTTTTTGCGGCATGATTGAAGAACAAACGGCACAACTGTCGGATACTTCAATGTAACCGAAGTCGGGAGAGGCCCAAACATACAAGTCTTGACAGAAACGTGACAGGGTATTGGCAGCAATGGATAGCGCCGAAAGAAGATCGGTAACAAAATCCCGCGAAGCAACGCAATCGATGGAGTTGTCAATCGGTGCGTCGAAACCGAGTAAATGGGCAGTGTAATTGCGGTCGATGTTCCAAGTAGTCGACCCCATGGATCCGCCGCCGAGAGGGCACACATTTAGTCCTTCGAAGACAAGGGAAATACGGCGAAAATCACGCTGCATGGCATTTAAGATGCCTGAGCAGTAGTGCGCGAAGGTAATGGGTTCGGACGGCTGCATATGGGTGTAGCCGGCAAATACGGCATCCTCATTTTTTCGAGCTGTATCGATGACTGCCTGGCGCATTTTGTTGTAAACCGCACAAATATCGAAATACGCTTTACGAACGGCAAGTCGCGCACAGGTTGCATATAAGTCGTTGCGGGAGCGGGCCGTATGTTGTTGCCCGCCGATTTCAATGCCGACGTCTTCAATAAGGTGAGCTTCGATATTGAAGTAGAAATCTTCGCGACTCGGGTCAATCGGAAAATCAGGCTTTTCTCCCATAGCAGCCATCTTGGCATTGGACTTCAAAATGGCGGCGGCAACTTCTTTTGACACGATGTTTTGTTTCGCTAACATCAAAACATGTGCCTTATTGCAGTCAAGGAAGGCCTGATAACGGTATTTGATGTCGTTATGGATGCCCGGCTGAATCAGATATTTGACAACCAACGGATCCGGCGGGGTTTTAATTTTTCCGCGATGAATTTTTTCTGACATGAGTTACTCCTGAGCAAAATCGCATGAGAGATCAGGACGATGTCCCGATTGCGCCAACAAGTATCTTCTGCTGAGAAAGAAACACCACCAAAGATAAGGAATATTTATGATTCACAGCGCTTTTATGCTATGTGAGTGAGAGGCTCTATAAAAGAAGTTAATGTTCCGATTCGTAAAGCTGTTGCTCATTTTTGAACGCTTAGGGGAATTGAAGAAATCCCTCTGTGTGACGAAGCAATTGGTGGAATTAATCATCAAACGAGGAGGAGCTGTGACTCAGAAAATTGAAAGAGGACGCCTTAAGGAGCCGCCCGCAAAAGAAGTAACCGACATCATGGTTGCACCGACGCTGACGGATGAAGAAGTCGAACGATCCTATCAAAGTTACATTGATATCAACAAAGCACATGTTTTGATGTTGGCCAAACAGGGAATCATTAAAAAAGATGTGGCAGCGAAGATTCTGAAGGTGGCAAAACAGATGGCAGCCATGGGGTCGAAACCGACTTTCGAAATCACACCGGAACTTGAAGAGATGTATTTCAATCTGGAAAATTACCTGATTGAACAAGTCGGCATGGAAGTCGGCGGGCAGCAACATACGGCCCGTTCCCGTAATGATCTTCATGCAACCGTTGATCGTATGGTGACCCGAAACGCACTTTTGGATTTGGAGAAGCTCGTTAATCGATTCAGACGGACTTTGATCGAGTTGGCAAAGAAAAACGAAGACGCGGTTATGTCCGGCTACACACATTTGCAACCGTCCGAGCCGATTACGTTTGCTCATTACCTATCGGCCGTTTCCGCAGCACTTACACGGGACTACGCACGGTTGGAGAAAGCGTGGGAAAGTACGAATCTTAATCCGCTGGGCGGTGGTTCCATGGGGTCGACAACCTGGAATATTGACAGACTGTATACGACGAAATTGTTGGGATTCGACGGTCTCGTACAAAACTCTCTTGATTGTGTTTGCTCGCGTGATTATCTTTTGGAAATCATGGCCGATATTTCTATTATGGCCAGTACTTTGGTCCGAATGACAACCGATATGCGAATTTGGGCGACCCCGGATTACGGTTATGTCGAAGTGGCGGACAAAGTGGCGGTTTGCTCTTCAATCATGCCGCAGAAAAAGAACCCGTGGACGTTTGAAACATGTGCGAGCTTCTCAGCTCGTGTGAAAGGCTATTCGGATGCCGCCTGGATGACGTACAAGGGAGTTCCCTATGCTTTTACGATGGAGTCGATGGATCTGATCTGCAACTTTTGGCCCTGCCTGAAGGACATCACAGGCATCATCAAGTTGCTGGATGTCTCGATGAAAGACATTAAGATCAATAAGGAGCGCGCGCGACGTACAGCAGCGGCTAATTTCTGTACCGTGACGGAATTGGCTAATACGCTGGTTCGCGACGAGGGACTTTCTTTCCGTGAGGCCCATGAGATTGTCGCTCATGTTGTCGGATATCTGACGGAAAACGAGAAGAAGGCCACCGATATTGACGCGGAGGTACTCAATCGCATCAGCAAGGAACTCCTTGGTCGCACGCTTCGTATTACGAATGCGCAGATTCAGGAGGCATTGGATCCGGTGAGAAATGCCTACTCCAAAAAGGTCATCGGCGGAACGGCTCCCGAGGAAGTGGCTCGTCAACTCGATGAGATTGAGAAAGCACTCGTTAAGGATGAAGAGCGAATCCTTTTCCGTGAGCAACAGCTTAAGCAGGCTCGCCAAACAATGAACGCTGCAGTGGATGACCTTATTGCCCAAGCCTAATCGGGTAAAAGGGATAATCAGTTTCTTGAAAAGTGCACCCCGAAGATGCGTGACATCTACGGGGTGCAGTCAAATTTGGGTAAATGACCATGGATAAAGCAGTCATTGCCATCATGGCTTTTTTTATGACGATCGGGGCAATAGACAAAGCACTTTTCGACGGACGTTACGGTTACGGAAAAGAGTTTGAAAAAGGACTCAATACGATGGGGCCTTTGACGTTGCTTATGGTCGGCATCATGTGTGTCGCTCCGGCGTTGGGAAAGACTTTGGGCCCGGCTTTATCGTCTTTTTTTCTCTCCATCGGATCTGATCCTGCTTTGTTTCCTGGGCTTCTCTTCGGAGTGGATGCAGGAGGATTGCCACTGGCTCAAGCACTGGCAAAGCATCCGGAAGCCGTAGGAATATTCGGAATCGGCCTTTGCAGTACGCTGGCCTGTATCATGACGTTACCGCTTCCGTTTTCTCTTGCCGTGGCACAAGAAAAGAGTCGCCCATATATTGCAAAAGGATTGGTTGCCGGCATCATTGCATCTCCTTTTAGTATGGTAGGGGTGGCGTTAGCTTGCCACTATGACTTAGTTCTTACTTTGCAACTTGGTGCGCCTGCTTTTCTTGCCGCCGCCGTTTTAGCGTTGTTTTTGGTTTTCTTTCAGCGAGCGACGGTTCGGGTTTTCATGGGGCTCGGCCGACTGATGATTGGTGCGTTTGCTCTGTTATTGGCGATTGCGGTGTTGGAACACTATTACCCGATCACTCTCATCCCTGGAATGGCCAAAATCGAACCGCAACTAACGATTGTCGGAGAGATTGGCATCATGTTGGCAGGTGCCTACCCGATGGTGTATTTCGTCAGGCGTTATTTTTCAAAGGGATTACGGTTTTTGGCTAATCGGATGAAAATTGACGAAAACGCGACGCTTGGTATGTTGGTTTCCATTGCTAATCCGCTGCCGATGTATGCCATGGTCGATTCGATGACCAATCGCGGTAAAGTTATTTGTTCTGCTTTCGCCGGTCCCGTGTTGTGTATGCTGGGAGATCACCTGGGATTTATGTCGGCTTACTATCCGGAAGGTATCGTTGCGCTGTTGGCAGGGAAATCTTTAGCCGCTGTTGTTGCTTTGGCGATAGCGCTGATTCTGGAAAAATCCATGCCTTCCGAGGAATCATCCGACTAGGTGAATCCCTCTGAGCGGGGCTTTTGCCTATTGGCATCTTTATGCAAAACAGAGTGCATTTTTTCTTTGAAAATTAAAATCCCCGCAACGCCGTAAATGCATTGCGGGGAGCACGCGCATTAGGTAGGATTAAAAGTTACTTTGCAACGATATTAACAAGCTTACCGGCAACGTAAATAACTTTGCGTACCGCCAAGTTTCCGACAAAGCGCTGAACGTCCGAATTGGAAAGAGCCGCTTTCTCGATCGTTTCCCTGTCGGCATCGGCATTGACGAGAATCTGGCCGCGAAGCTTGCCGTTGACTTGAACGACAAGTTTGATTTCGTCGGCCACAAGGGCTTTTTCGTCAACGGTCGGCCACGGGGCATCCAGTAAATCGCAACCGAAGGCCGCTGCGTATCCGAGATCATTCCAGATTGTGGTCGTAATGTGCGGCGCAATCGGATAGAGAGTGCGGATCAGGATGCCGAACGCTTCGGAAAGTGCCTTTTTCGCCAAATCATCGGTCGGTTCAAAGCCGTCAATCAGGTTCATCATCTTCATCGTGGCAGATACAACGGTGTTGTACTGCATACGATCAAAGTCCGCCTCGGCCTGCTTGAGGTTGACATACATGTCGCGTCTGAATTCTTTGACACTTCGCGCGGCATGGGTAAAGTCCGTCACGTCCTTGGTCGGCACGAGCGCTTTCTGATGAGCATAAGCCCAGGCCCACAGGCGGCGTAGGAACCGATACGTCCCTTCGGCACCTGAGTTAGACCAGGCAGCGGATTGATCGGGAGGACCGGCAAACATGACGAAAGTACGAGCCGTATCGGCACCGAACTTTTTGATGATATCACCCGGTTCGACGACGTTGTTCTTGCTCTTGCTCATCTTTTCGATGCCGCCGGATGTGACGGGTTGGCCGTCATCGTTGGCAATTACGCGCGAAGGACGTCCTTTTTCATCGTACTCGACCGTGATTTCATTCGGGTAGTACCAACGTTTATGCCCGTCCGGCAAATCGCGGTAGAAGCACTCGGCCGTGAGCATGCCTTGTGTAAAGAGCCGTGTGAAGGGTTCGTCGAATTTTACAAGGCCTAAATCGCGCATGACCTTGGTCCAAAAACGTGCATAGAGTAAATGCAAGACGGCGTGCTCAATGCCGCCGATGTACTGATCCATCGGGCTCCAGTAGTCATTACGTTCGTCGACCATGGCCGTTTTGCAGTCCGGCGAGCAGTAGCGCATGTAGTACCAGGAACTATCAACGAAGGTATCCATCGTATCGGTTTCACGGCGCGCCGGAGCTCCGCACTTCGGGCAGGTGCAGTTTAAAAATTCTTCGCACTTGGTCAAGGGATTTCCGGAGCCGTCCGGAACAAGGTTTTCCGGAAGAAGCACGGGAAGATCTTTTTCCGGGACCGGGACAGGACCGCATTTCGGACAGTGAATAATCGGAATCGGAGTGCCCCAATAACGCTGACGCGAGATTCCCCAGTCACGCAGACGGAATTGCGTCTGTTTGTGGCCGAGTCCTTTCGCGGAAAGTTCGGCAGCAATGGCATCAATAGCCTCATGAAGGCTCAGACCGTTGAACTTGCCGGAGTTAACCAAAGTTAAAGGTAATGTCTTATCCCCGTACCATTCCTGCCAGGCTTCGTCACTGAAAGTTTTGCCGGGAACTTGGCATGTTTGGACAATCTTAATGTCGAACTTTTTAGCAAAGGCAAAGTCGCGTTCGTCGTGTGCCGGCACGCCCATGACGGCGCCTTCACCGTAACTCATCAGAACGTAATTGCCGACCCAGACTTCAACGGGTTCGCCCGTTAACGGATGCGTCACGTAAAAGCCTGTGCGAATGCCTTTCTTTTCCATGGTCGCCATGTCAGCTTCCGAAACAGAGCCTTTTGCGCATTCCTCACAGAAAGCCCGAATTTGTTCATTGTCGTGAGCGATGCGTTTGGCAATCGGATGCTCAGCTGCCACGGCAACGAACGTTACGCCCATGAGCGTATCGGCACGTGTCGTGTACACGTTCAGTAACTTCTTTTGGCCGTCCAGTTCGTAGGGGAAAGAAATGTTGACACCCGTACTCTTTCCGATCCAATGGCGCTGCATGCGACGCACTTGATCGGGCCAGCCCGTGAGCTTGTCTAAATCTGCTAAAAGCTCATCGGCGTACTGTGTAATCCCCAGGTAGTAGCCCGGAATCTCCCGCTTCTCAACCTTGGCTCCCGACCGCCAGCCTTTTCCGTCAATGACCTGTTCATTAGCCAGAACGGTCTTGTCGACCGGATCCCAGTTAACGATTTGTGTCTTACGGTAAGCGATGCCGCGCTCGAGCATCTTTAAGAAAATCCACTGGTTCCAGCGGTAGTAATCGGGTTTGCACGTCGTTACTTCGCGCGACCAGTCAAAAGCCAGGCCCAAGGGGCGCATCTGCTCTTTCATGTCGGCGATGTTTTTGTAGGTCCACTCCGACGGAAGTACTTTCTTGCTTAATGCGGCGTTTTCAGCCGGTAGCCCGAACGAATCCCATCCCATCGGGGTCATGACATTGTAGCCGGTCATGCGACGGTATCGGTACAAGACATCGTTCAAGGTATAGTTGCGTACGTGTCCCATGTGGAGCTTGCCGGACGGGTAAGGCAACATTGAACAGACGTAGTATTTGGGCTTTTCTTTGCCCTGTCCGTCCAGCGCATGCTCGACGGCGCGGTAAACGTCCCTTTTGAGCCAGTCCGATTGAACGGCGGCTTCGATTTCTTGAGGTGAATATGTTTCGCGCATGATGCGTATGTATGTGTTTAGAAACGAAGAAAATAAAGTTTAAGTATATTCCGCAATCCGTTTTTCTTCCTAGGGTATATGTTGTAGTTTCCCCGACGATGGTGAAATGTTTCGACAGAAAGTTTCCCGGAAGTACTCTGTAGAATCTGCCCCGCATTTTTTCAAAATAGATTTATGAACTTACTTGAATCTCTCAATCCCAAACAACGCGAGGCCGTGGAGCTTCCTGCCGAGCATGCCCTGATACTTGCCGGTGCCGGCTCCGGTAAAACACGTGTCTTGACAACGCGTATTGCGTGGCTTTTGGCCAATTCCAAGGCATATCCGAGTCAAATCTTAGCCGTTACGTTCACGAACAAGGCGGCTCGGGAAATGAAAGCGCGCCTTGAGGCAATGCTCGGAACGGATATCAGCAGCATGTGGGTCGGAACATTCCACGCTATTGCGCATCGCCTGTTGCGTGCACATGCCGTTGAGGCCGGATTGCCTAAGGCTTTTCAAATCATTGATCAGTCCGACCAGCTCTCGCTTATCAAGCGCATTATGAAAGAGGCCGGTATCAACACCGACGAAAACGATCCGAAAGCAGTACAAGCGGCGATTAATCACTCCAAGGAGCACGGGTTGCGCGCATCGGATCTTTCCGCCGGTTTCGGAAAGTTTGAAACGATGCGCGGTGTGTACGCGGCGTATGAGGGACGGTGTCGGCGTGAGGGCCTGGTGGACTTTGCTGAATTACTCTTGGCATGCGTGGATCTTTTGGAGAAAAATCCGCTGCTTCGAGAACACTATGCCAACCGCTTTAAGTTCATTCTCGTCGATGAATTCCAAGACACGAACGCGCTACAGTACCGTTGGATCAAGATGCTGTCTTTGCCGACAAAGCACACAAGTGCCGTTTTTTGTGTCGGTGATGACGATCAATCCATTTATGCGTTCCGCGGAGCTCGGGTCGGGAACATGGCGGATTTTGTTAACGAGTATCAAGTCAGACACATTGTCAAACTCGAGCAAAACTATCGTTCGACGTCGCATATCCTCAATGCAGCTAACGCTGTCATTTCCCACAATAAAGATCGCATGGGAAAAAATCTTTGGACCAGTGCCGGTAAAGGAGATCCCGTTGCACTGTACCATGCAGGAGATGACAGAGAGGAGGCCTTAAGCATCGTTCAGGAAATCATGAGTCGCCGAAGGTCGGGAACGCGTTACTCGGATTGTGCCGTTTTGTACCGTAACAATGCCCAGTCGCGCATAATCGAACAGCTTTTGACCGTCAATGCCGTCCCGTATCGCATTTACGGCGGGCTTCGCTTTTTCGATCGCCAGG
>DHJT01000009.1:24670-35544 GCA_002404465.1 Sutterella sp. UBA4713
GGAAGTCAAAGACGTGATGGCGTATTTGCGTCTTTTGGTCAATCCCGATGACGTCAGTTTGCAGCGCGTCATCAATCAGCCTCCGCGCGGCATCGGCCAGACGACGGTTGCCAGAATCGCAAACCGTGCCCAAGAGTCCGGTGTCGGTTTGTGGCAGGCTTTGGTGACGGGACTTGCTGAATCGTCCGATGCCGGACTTGCGCGTGCCGCCGATTTTGTGCATCTTATCGAAACCTTGCGCAAAGAGTGTGAAACGCTGCCTTTGGAAAAAGTCGTGGATACGGTTATTAATGATTCGGGGCTGAAGGACTATTACAGCCGTGCGCAGGATAAAGATATTCGGACGGAAAATCTTTCGGAACTTGTCAGTGCGGCAGCGGCTTTTTGCCAGGAAAATGACATCGACTCGAACGAAAGCGCCATGCGCGTGTTGCCCGGTTCGGAAATGTCCCCCTTGGACGGGTTTATCGCGCAGGCTGTTTTGGAAAGCGATTCGCGAGGCGATACACAGACTGCCGATGCCGTGCAATTGATGACCGTTCATTCGAGCAAGGGTCTTGAATTCGATACGGTGTTTTTAACGGGCTTGGAAGAAGGGCTGTTCCCGCACCCGGCTAAAGACAATGAGGATGCACTGCAGGCGCTTGATGAGGAAAGACGGTTGTTGTATGTCGCAATGACCCGGGCTCGTAAACATCTTCGCATCAGTTGGTGCGAGCAACGTCGCCTTTACGGTGATTTGCGCAGGACCGGAGCATCGTCATTTTTGCAGGAAATTCCCGAGACCGAGACGCAACGCATTCGGAGTCGGTACGATGCACTGTGCGCCGTGACAAACTCGGAAACGTGGCGATACTCTCCGAGATCGTCTTGGCAGAATACGTCGCGACAAACGCCGGCGATGCGCGACGTGGCGTTCGGGTTTTCCGGGACAACGAAAGAGGCCAATCCTTGGAATCTGTCCTCGGGCGATAAGGTCAAGCATCGTAAATTCGGCACCGGAACCGTCATTAAGCTAGTCAATGCTCAGAGCATAAACAGGGCCAGTGCCTGGGTTCAATTTTCGTGCGGACGCAAGGAGTTGCTTCTTTCTGTCGCTAAACTTGAAAAGGTGGACTGAGGCGGGGGCATGCACAAAGGCCGACTCTATGCGACCAATAGAGCAAATCAATTAACTTCTTGTATACAATAGCTTAAAGCAAAACAAGGAGTTCATATTATGAGCAAAAAAAAGGCCGATACGACGATCCTGGACAATGCTGAGCGTCAGCCTTGTGAGGTATGGACACGTGTGATGGGGTATCATCGCCCTGTTCAATCATTCAATGTCGGGAAGAAAGGCGAATTTGCCGAGCGTAAGTATTTTCAAGAGAGCAAATGCGGCCTGTCGTCCTGCAAATAAAATAATTTCTGAGGAGTCTGAAATGAAATCATTGAAGGGAACACAAACTGAGAAAAATCTGCAAACGGCTTTTGCCGGAGAGTCTCAAGCCCGCAACAAGTACACGTACTTTGCCGGAGTAGCCAGGAAAGAGGGCTACCAGCAGATTGCGGCTATCTTTGAAGAGACGGCTGCTAATGAAAAGGAACATGCAGCGATTTGGTTTAAGGCTTTAGGCGGAATCGGGACGACCGAAGAAAATCTTAAGGCGGCAGCCGGCGGTGAACACTTTGAATGGACCGACATGTACGACGGTTTTGCCAAGACGGCCGACGAGGAAGGTTTCCCGGAGCTTGCTGCGCGGTTCCGTGCCGTGGCAGCGATCGAGAAAGCGCACGAAGAGAGGTATCTGAAGCTTTTGGACAACGTTCAGATGAAGCGTGTTTTCGAAAAGAGCGAAGAGGTGATGTGGCAGTGCCGTGAATGCGGTCACCTTGTCATGGGTAAGAAAGCGCCGCTCGTTTGTCCGGTTTGCGGTCATGCGCAGGCTTGGCAACAAATCCGCGCGGAAAATTATTAATGATTCTTCCGGTGCATTCTTACCGAATTAACGCGATGTGACCGATGTATTACTTTTCGGTGCTAAGTCGCACAACAAAAAAGGTCGGGAATCCCGACCTTTTTGCTACCGGCTAGTTTTCTTTTTTTTCGTGTGTTAAATGCAGTGCCTGTAGCAGGTTCTCGACGGTATGCTCGAGTGTCGCGCATTCATGGCATGTTTTCTCCGTCGGTTCTTTATTCTTGTTGTTTTGAACCTCGGATTCCTCCATCAAACTCATAATGACACACATGGCTCACTCCCTTGCTTTTTTGTGACAAAACGAATGGTTGCGCATCATACTCGCTTCAGTTTGATAAAACCAATGCCGATGCAATCTTTTTGACGAAAGTGATTGCCGTCGTTGCTATTATTGCGATTCGAATCCAAGAACCGTACCTGCACATTTCCGATGGAATGAAAACGGGTTTTCAACCTCTTTAAGGGACAGTGACCGTGAAGGGAATTATTTTGGCCGGCGGAGCGGGAACGCGCCTTTATCCGCTAACACTTGTAACGAGTAAACAACTTTTACCTGTGTATGACAAGCCGATGATTTTTTATCCGCTCAGCACGCTGATGCTTTCCGGAATTCGAGAAATTCTTGTCATTTCAACGCCGGCGGACCTGCCGAATTTCGAACGATTGCTCGGGGACGGATCTCAGTTCGGACTTAAGCTGTCTTATAAAGTCCAGCCGAGTCCGGACGGTCTGGCCCAGGCCTTTATCCTCGGTCGGGAATTTATCGGAGACGATGCCTGTGCGATGGTTCTGGGGGACAATATCTTTTACGGGCATGGATTCGTTAAGGCCTTGCGGCATGCTGCCGACAATGCCGTCATGAGCAACCGCGCGACGGTTTTCGGGTATTACGTTAAAGATCCTGAGCGGTTCGGTGTTGTAGAGTTCGACGAAAATTGGAAAGCGCTTTCGATAGAGGAAAAGCCCGTTAACCCTCGAAGCAACTATGCTGTAACGGGGCTGTATTTTTATCCTAAGGGTGTCTCGCAAATGGCTGATGCCGTCACGCCGTCGGCACGCGGAGAACTCGAAATTACAACGCTAAACGCATTTTATTTGGAGCAGGGGCGGCTTGATGTTCAGCTTCTCGGCCGCGGATTTGCCTGGCTTGATACGGGTACTATGGAAAGCCTTGCTGCTGCTTCCGAATACATTCGTATTGTTCAGGATCGTCAGGGTGTGGAGATTTCGGCCCCCGAGGAAATTGCTTTTAAGAACGGATGGATTAACAAAGCCGAACTCCTTGCAGCGGCCGATAGGTACGGGAAGTCTCCTTACGGAGCCCATTTAAGAAATGTTGCACAGGGGAAATTAAGCTATTAATCGGAGATTATCGGGTAAATACTATGGGTCAGTTCTTTGTCACAAAAACACCGATTGAAGGTGTCCTTGTCCTTGAAGCGAAAAAGTTCGGAGATTCACGCGGATACTTCATGGAGACGTATAACGAAGCCGACTTTAAACACATCGGAATTGCCAATACGTTTGTGCAAGACAATCAATCTTCGTCCATGCGAGGCGTTTTACGCGGTCTTCATTTCCAGAAACGCCATCCGCAGGCCAAGCTCGTTCGTGTTTTGTCCGGGGAGGTCTTTGACGTTGCCGTGGATTTAAGGAAAGGGTCGGGGACGTACGGGAAATACGTTGCCGTGACGCTTTCTGCAAAAAATAACCGTCAACTTTTTATTCCCCGCGGATTTGCTCACGGATTCCTTGTATTAAGTGAGACGGCCGAATTTGCCTACAAGTGTGATGATTTTTATCATCCGGAGGACGAGGGCGGTATCTGCTGGAATGACCCGGATATTGCTATTGAGTGGCCTAACGTTACACCGCTGATTTTAAGCGACAAAGATAAAAAGCATCCGACATTTAAAGCGTGCGGCATGGAGTTTGTTGTATGAAAATATTCGTGACAGGAGGAGCCGGTTTTATCGGCTCGAATTTTATTTACCACTGGCTTGAAAAGTATCCGCAGGATCGTGTTGTGTGTCTGGATAAACTCACGTATGCCGGCAATCTTTCGACTCTGGAGGGTGCCTTCAAGACGTCGAATTTTCGTTTCAGTAAGACCGATATTTGCGACCGAAAAGCCGTTTACGAACTTTTTGCGCAGGAACACCCCGATGTGGTGGTCAATTTTGCTGCCGAAAGTCACGTTGACCGCTCCATTGAAAATCCGGAAGTCTTTTTACAAACCAATATTCTCGGTACGGCCTGCCTGATGGATGCTTGTCGACGGTACGGTGTCGGACGCTTTCATCAAGTTTCGACCGATGAGGTTTACGGAGATCTTCCGCTCGATCGCCCGGATTTGCTCTTTACGGAAAAAACGCCCTTACACACAAGTTCGCCTTACAGTAGTTCCAAGGCAGGCGCCGATCTTCTTGTTCTTGCTTACCACCGTACCTATGATCTTCCGGTCACGATTACGCGGTGTTCGAATAACTACGGACCGTACCATTTCCCGGAAAAACTCATTCCGCTCATGATTATCAATGCGCTGGCCGACAAACCCCTTCCTGTGTACGGCGAAGGCCTGAATGTGCGTGATTGGTTGTATGTTAAAGATCATTGCGAGGCTATCGATTCCGTTGTTCATTCAGGGCGGGTCGGCGAGATTTATAACGTCGGCGGGCACAACGAAATGCGCAATATCGACATTGTTCGCCTGATTTGTGAAGAGCTCGGTAAGCCTGAAACTTTGATTCGCCATGTCCAGGATCGTAAGGGACATGACAGGCGCTATGCCATTGACCCGACGAAGATTCATGATGAGCTAGGTTGGAGTCCGAAGACGCGCTTTGCAGACGGCATTAAAAAGACCATTCACTGGTATCTGACAAATCGTCCGTGGTGGGAGAAAATCGTCTCGGGTGAGTACCGTTCGTACTACGAAAAAATGTACGCGCATCGCGCTGTCTTGTAAGGGAGATGTTATGAAGGTTTTCGTCACGGGAGTAAACGGGCAACTCGGTCATGATGTTGTCAATGAGCTCTCTTGTCGCGGTCATACGGTTTGCGGTTCGGATTTAAAACCGGTTTATTCGGGGGTTGCCGACGGCACATACGTGACACGTGCTCCGTATGTGTCTTTAGATATTACGCAGCAAAAGGATGTCTTAAATGTTCTCGGGCAGGTCAGACCCGATGCCGTTATTCACTGTGCGGCATGGACGGCCGTCGATGCGGCTCAGGAGCCGGAAAACCGAGGAGTCGTTTTTGCCGTGAATGAGGGCGGAACGCGCAACATCGCGTACGCTTCCCGTGCCGTCAACGCCAAGATGATTTACATCAGTACCGACTATGTATTTGACGGAAAGGGCACCGATCCTTGGCAGGCAGATTGCCTCGATTTTTCTCCGCTTAACGTATACGGTGAATCCAAGCTGGCCGGCGAAAAAGCCGTTCGGGAAATACTGGAGCGTGCTTTTATCGTGCGCACGGCCTGGGTCTTCGGATTAAACGGGAAGAATTTTGTTCGAACGATGGTATCTCTGGGCAAAACTCATCGGCAACTGCGCGTTGTGAACGATCAGATCGGAACGCCGACCTATACACCCGATTTAGCCCGTCTTCTTGTCGATATGGTTCAGACCGATCGGTTTGGTACTTATCATGCAACCAATGAAGGCGGTTATATCAGCTGGGCACAGTTTGCCGCCGAAATCTTTCGGCAAACCGGACAGGATGTTACGGTGCTTCCCGTCACGACGGCCGAGTACGGGCTCTCTAAAGCAAAACGACCCTTTAACAGTCGCTTATCGAAGGACAAACTTTCGCAAGCCGGATTTGAAAGACTGCCGACATGGCAAGATGCCTTAGCTCGCTACTTGAAGGAGGCGGCACTTTTGCCGTGACGAAAAACGATCAGGCAATTCACGTTTCTACAGGGAGTGATTTTTTTCGGACGCGCTAAACGGGTGTTTGTCCGCTTGCGATGACGTTCGTACCAAGGCGCATTTTTCTGTCGCTATCGGGAAGGCATTTCGCATAAAAAGGGGAAGCTTTCCGTATTGTCAATGAGGCGTTTTGAGTTGTAACGCCGGAAAAAAACAGGGAAAAGCGCGACGGTCGCGGTAAAATCCGAAAGGGAGTTGCTTTTTTAGCCCTGTTGTTTTCTGTTGTCGCGGAAAAAAGAAAATCCTCGGAAAATCAATCCCGAGGACTCAATTCTGTGGTGCCCAAGACTGGACTCGAACCAGCATGCCTTACGGCGCTGCGACCTGAACACAGTGCGTCTACCAATTTCGCCACTTGGGCAGCGAGGTTGCGCAGTATAACACGGGATTTTTATTTTGGACGGAATGCTCATGGCATCGAGAAAGAAAAAAATGCAGGACATAGCGTCCGATTTTCCTATGCCGGATGTGCCTGTAAAACAAGGACAAGTCAAGAAACTTTGTCGACGCGTTTTGGCCTTGCTAAGCGAAAACCATAGGACAGGGACGCCTGTGCAACTCGTGGAATTTCTCAAGCAATCGGCCTGTTTGTCTCAGGCTGAAGCGTCGGCCGCTTTGCGTTCCATGGTTGCCGATTCGATGCTCACGGAGACGCAACCGGGTTCCGGACTTTGGGGTGTTTCTTTGCGTTGCGCGTGGTTTGAAAGTACGGTACAAGGGCGTCGCTCCGGCGAATATGCGGTGGAAAATCCGGAAACAGGCGAGACCTATGAACTTTACGGAACGCGTAAGTGTCCTGTTTTACCGGGAGATCGAATTCTCGTTTCTCCCATGCCCACTTCCTATGAATATCCGAATGACACGGCACAAGTTGAGAAGGTCTTGGAGCGTGGGCGCAAGCAATGGGTGTGCCGGACGGTTTCTCAAGTACGTATTCCACGGCTTGAGGGGGCGCATTTTTGGGTGCAACCCGTCGATCCGTTTGCCCCGACACGTATCCTTGTCTCCGGAGAGGCTAAATCCTATCGGGAAAAGGCATTTGTTGTAGAACTGTCTGACAGTCCGGTACAAGTTTGTGACGGGACTTTCGCCCTTGGCGGCGACGTCATTGAAGTTTTAGGGGATATGGATGATCCCTCGGTGGAAATTACGATTGCGGTTCGACGTTTCGATTTGCCGCGCACGTTTGCTCCTGAGGTCCTTGCCCAGGCGCAAGCACTTCCCGATGTTGTTGACAAAAAAGATTACAAGGGAAGAATTGATTTAACCGATATCGGTTTTGTGACAATCGACGGCGAAGATGCCAGGGATTTTGACGATGCCGTTTGGGCGATGCCCCATAAGGACGGATGGCGTCTGTTGGTTGCTATTGCCGATGTCAGTCACTACGTGACGCCTGAAACCCCCTTGGATTGCGAGGCCCAACAAAGAGCGACGAGTGTGTATTTCCCGCGATGTGTCATTCCGATGCTTCCTGAAAAACTTTCCAACGGGCTTTGTTCTCTTAATCCCGGTGTTGATCGCCTGACGGTTGTCTGCGACATGATTGTCAGTGCGCAGGGGACGGTTTCGGCCTACCAGTTTTACCGTGCCGTCATTCACTCGCATGCGCGCTTGACCTATACGGCTGTATATGCCGCCTTGTGCGGCGATTCGTCGGATGCTGTTGCGCGCGGTGCAAACCCAGAGGATATTCAGGTGCTTTATGCACTCTTTCAGGTTTTTCGTGATGCACGCGAAAAACGCGGGGCGATTGATTTCGAAACGGCTGAAACGCAAATCGTGTGCGATGAGAGCGGAAAAGTTCAGTCAATCCGAAAGCGTGACCACAATGATGCGCATCGGATTATCGAAGAATGCATGCTGGCAGCGAATACGTGCGCTGCTGACTTTATCTCTCGCCAATCGCTCTCGGGTCTTTACCGAGTGCACGGAGCTCCGAGCCCGGATCGCCTCGAGACCCTACGAGCAGAACTGGCATTTTTCGGGGTGACGCTTGAAGGGGATGCCAAACCGAGTTCCAAGGATTTTGACAAGGCGCTGTCGGCTGTTCCGGAGGGGCCGCGTCGTGAGGTTGTTCAACTGGCGATGCTACGTACAATGCAACAGGCCGTTTATAGTCCGGTCAATATCGGACACTACGGACTCAATTATCCGGCCTATACCCACTTTACTTCGCCGATTCGACGCTATCCGGATTTGTTGGTTCATCGAACGATCTGTGCGGCATTGGCTAAGAAAAAGTATAGCCCGAAGTTTGTTGCCGAAACCGGGTGGCTTCGTTTATCGCGCTCGGCCCGCAATGTGGAAAAAACACTCGAAGAGATTCGCGCTCACGCTCTGGTGCCGGAAAAGAGTGATTTTCCTGTCTGGAATAAGCTCGGACTGGTGTGTTCGGCCGCCGAAAGGCGTGCCGATGATGCAAGTCGTGACGTGACGTCTTGGCTCAAGTGTGTGTATGTTGAATCATTGCCGAGTAAAACGTATCAGGGCATTGTCACCGGTGTGAATCGTGCCGGGTTATATGTCACACTGACGGATATGTTCGTTGAAGGGTTTGTGCACGTTTCGAATATCGGACATGACTACTATTACTTTGACGAGCAAACGCAGTCCTTCGCAGGCGAGAGTTCCGGTGACGTGTACGGGTTGGGCGATCGGGTCTGTGTTCGTATTGAATCCGTTGATGTCGATACACGGAGCATTGACTTTGCGCTTGACCGCGAACCCCGTTGCAGTCGTAAATCTTCCGGCGCCAGACGTAAGATTTCGAGAAGGAAAAAACTAGTTTAAGAGTTGTTATGGAAAAAGAAGTGTTACTGGCCGGTTTTCATGCTGTCAATGCACGCGTAAAACTTGCGCCCGAGAGTATTCGTATTGTCTACGTGGATTCCCGTCGTCACGATAAACGGATGACCGAATGCCGCGCTCGTTTGCAGGAAAAAGGCGTTCGCGTGGCATCCGTAACGGGCGAGCGACTTGATGCAATGGCTCGAGGCATCCTGCATCAGGGGATTGTGGCGTTTGCCGAACCCCGCCAATCGACACTGACGTTCGATGAGTTACTCGATCAAATCACGCCTAAAACGCTTTTGTTGATCTTGGACGGCGTAACCGACCCGCGTAATTTCGGAGCATGTCTTCGCGTGGCCGATGCCGCCGGAGTACAGGCCGTGATTGTTCCTAAAGACCGTTCCGCCGCGTTTAGTCCCGTAGCTGCTAAAGCCGCTGCCGGTGCCTGGGAGACCGTTCCTGTGATTGCGGTTACGAATTTGGCCGGTTCCATTACGGATTTGCGCGATGCCGGTGTAACGGTTATCGGAGCCGCAGGCCAGAGTGACGTCACACTCTATGATGTCAATCAAAATAGGGCCTTTGCCTGGGTTCTCGGTGCCGAGGGCGAAGGACTCCGTCAACTTACGCGTCGCCGTTGTGACGGACTGGCAAAAATTCCCATGGCAGGCGCTGTCGATAGTCTGAATGTCTCTGTTGCAACAGGTATTTGTCTGTTTGAGGCGGTTCGTCAGCGCAAAATGGCGTAAGGCTTCTTGCCTGTGCTAAAAAAGACACCTTGATAATGACTTTATCGCGCTTTTGCGAAAGACGCATTTATGGATAAACGACTTAACTGGAAAAGCAGGATCGGATTCGTTTTGGCCGGAGCCGGGGCCGCCATCGGCCTGGGTGCAATTTGGAAGTTCCCGTTCATGGCCGGTAGCAACGGCGGGGCAGCTTTTTTGTTCCCGTATGTTGTGATGAGCCTGACAGTCGGACTGGCGCTGCTTTTAGCTGAGGTAACACTCGGTCGCATGGGACGGGGTTCCGTTGTCACAACCTTTCGTCGTATCGGCGGTAAGGGGTGGGCCTTTTGGGGATACCTCGGGGTACTGACCGGATTTTGCGTTCTTTCGTTTTATTCGGCCATCGGCGGGTGGACGATTGCGTATCTGTTCGATGCGCTCTTTTCTCCGGAGTTTTTGTCGAATAAGACGCAACTGGCAGAGCACTTCGGATCCTTTGTCTCTTCGCCTGTTGCGTGCATTGCCTCTCAGACGTCCTTTATCGTTCTGACGGCGGTCGCCGTTGCTTTCGGTATCAACAAGGGTATCGAGCGCTTGGGAAAAATTTTGATGCCGCTTTTGCTCCTGATTGTTCTGGCCATCATTATTTGGTCGCTGACATTACCGGGATCCTCGGGAGGACTGAAGTATTTGTTCAGTTGGAATCCGGCGGCATTTAATTTCCAGAGTTTGCTCATGGCGATGGGTTTTACGTTTTTTAGCTTGTGTGTCGGGTGCGGGTGCATGATGACTTACGGTAGTTACCTCGGGAAAAACGAAGACTTGTCGGTTTCGTGCGCCAGCATTGTCGTTTTAACGACACTAAGTTCCGTCTTGGGTGGATTGCTCGTCATGCCGGCCGTATTTGCTTTCGGGCTGGACCCTGCCAGCGGTCCGAATCTGACTTTTATAACGATGCCTTACGTGTTTGCTCAGTTTTCTTTCGGGCAATTGCTGGCTGTGGCGTTTTTCTTGTGCTTGCTGTTTGCTGCCATCACAAGTGCGGTCTCAATGCTCGAATTGGTCGTCGCTTTTCTTGTCGATGAGCTTAAGTTCGGTCGTTTGGCTGCTTGCCTTGTTAGTGCTGTGGCATTGATTTTGGTCGGAAGCCTTTGCGGTCTTTCTTTCGGGCCTCTGGCGGACTTTAAGATTTTTAACCGCACGATTTTCGACACGTTCGATTACTTTACGAGCAACCTGAGTCTGCCGGTCGGCGGTCTTGTCGTCTGCGCACTTGCGGGCTATAAGGTTTGGCCTGCTTTTACGCAGGAATTGGCAAACGGTGCATCGCTCAAACCCATGACGCTCAAACTGTTGCGCTTTTTCATTTTGATTGTATCGCCAGCTTTGGTACTTACTGTTCTCGTGACTGGGCTTTAATAACCCGCGAGCCTGACGGACGTCCGTCAGGC
>DHJT01000062.1 GCA_002404465.1 Sutterella sp. UBA4713
CCGAATCTTATCAGCATTTTTTATTTTGTCAAAGTCCGTTTCGTCGGCAATCCCCCAAGTTGTTGCTGTTGGACAACAAGCCAAGGTCCTTTAGTTTGATTTTCAAAAAAATTTAATCCTTTTTCGTTGACTCTGCTGCCGGAATCGGACGACGAACACGTCGCCGCCTTTTCCGAAAAAACTCGTCATCGGACGAAAATACAACACTGTCGAGGACTTCCGGCGCCGGCTCCTCTCCTGCCTGTTGCAAGGCAATTTGGTCGCGTGGGTCGATTTCACTCGGAACAATAACGTTTCCGTTCAGATCAATAATGCCGCGATAACCGACTGCCCGTCCGTAGATCCCATCTCGCAAACCGTAATCATGATCCTCATGTTGATGACCGTGAAAATGCCACCGTACATGCAATCCCTTGGCAAGCTTATCGATGGCATCAAATCCCTTGGCGTGACTCGCCGTTGCTTCGTGCGTCACGAGGATATCGGCTCTTTGCCGCATGAGACCCTCGTAAACGCTCGGGAAAATCGATGTTCGATGCCGACGCGGCAGACCTCCGTTCCAAAGATTATTTTTCGGAGCACGCTTGACGAAATCCGAAGCCGATCGATAGTTCATACTTACATCGGGCATCCAGATTTGACCTCGAAACACACCGCCCAATCCGGCAATACGCAGTCCGGCAACAACAGCGACCTTTCCGTGCAGATTATGAGAGGCCAAAGGCCCCTTCCAAAGTCGGTTGTAATACTCCTCGCAATCGCTATCGTGATTGCCGGGAATCCACCAAATCTGTGTCAGCGACAATGCCGGAGCCAAAATTTCCTCAATCGGGCCGGGCGGTTGCAAATCGCCGAGAATCACAACGGCATCGGGGCGATATCGTTTAACCGCCCAATTGATGTGCTCAAACTTGCCGTGCGGATCTCCGCAAAAGAAGATTTTCGGCGTTTCTTTCCGGACATGTCGTGTTCGACGATGCGAACGATGTTTGCGCGATGTTTTGGCTAAGTGAGATGTCATAGCGCAGGAATCCTTATGATTGGTCTGATGCGTACAGCGCAAGCGTTTCACGCAACGCCATCTGAACGCCTCGGCGCAACCCCGGCGGAGATACAACCCGGGCATGAACGCCTAATCGAAGAATTTGACCAATCAATTCGGTTTCCTGCGCATAAGGAACTTGCAAAGTCAAAGATCCGTCCGCGTGTCGCTCAAGCGTTTGATTAACATGCCAAATTTCATCCTTGACATAGGCACCCATCGCGGCATCGATTTCGATGACCGCTATTTGAGCCACTCCACGAGAAAACAGACCGTACGTACTGTCAAGGATTTTCTCGACGTCACGCATAGCAACTGTCTTGCAACGTTTCTGAAGCAACTGAGCACCGTGAACATTGTCCAAATTAAAAGTTTTGAGAGCATCGGATGCGTGACACCACGCGTCCAGATACCAGCGATTCTTGTAGTTCACAAGTCGCATCGGGCTGACTTCTCGCAGGTTTTCAGTCGCTCGCGATTTGCTAAAGTAAACAATCTGCAAACGTTTGCGTTGAGCAACGGCTCGGCCGATAACTTCAAAAAAAGGGTTCTCGTACCCTTTGGACATCGGATGCAACACGCGAAAACGCTTTCTCAGTTCCCTGGCCGGCAACTTATCATCTTGAATCAAGGAAAGAAGTCGAGCCTTCATCGCGGACATTTCTCCGCACAAAAGCCCGTTTTCTTCGTCTTCAACACGCTCGAACAAATCCAAAGTCGTGAGTAAAGAGAACAGTTCCGTCGGGGAATACCAAGCTTTCGGAAGCCTCGGCAAAGCGCCATTCTCATAGGAATATCCGTGCGTAACCCTGGAATACACAATGGGTGCATGCAGGGTCTCGCGCAAATAACGCAAATCCCGTTTGAGCGTCGGAGCAGAACAACCAAGCGCCTGTTGAAGCTTCTCAAAACAGACAGAGCCGTTATCGTGAATCATTTGGTCAATGCGGAACAACCGCATTTTGAAGTCCAAACTCGAACGCATAGCTCCGTCATCGAATCAAAAGGTCATTGACGCGATTGATTATACAGGGCATTGTCCGGCTCGGAAGCAGTGATTATCATCGGTGTTAGAGCACAGCGATTATCATCGCACAGAGCTACTGAAGTGAGGTGTCTTTGAGCACATCTGCCTTCGGCGGAATCTGAAACACGTAATCGCGGGCCCGAAGTGCAGAAGGTGTCTGCAAATCCTGTAGTTTGTACCGGACAACTTCGCCGAACGAATCGGTCAGACGAAGTTCTCTGATAAAACCCTTGGCATCCATACCAACATCCATCACAGAAAAAGCTGCCTCCGATTCCTTCGGGGTGGCTCGCACCCAAATCAAATTCTCGGACTTTCCCAGATCTTTCAGATGGAAAATCGCCTGAGGTGAGACCTTACCGAACAACAATGCAGCCGGGCCCAAACCCGCGACATGATTATTCAATTCTCGTATCGTAACTTGATTTAAATCCGGGTCATAAACCCAAAGCGTCTTCCCGTCACTAAGAATCGTCTGCTTAAACGGGTCTTGTGTTTCCCAAAGAAACTTTCCGGGACGTGAAAATGAAAAACGCCCGGAGGCAACAACTTGCCTGTTCTCGGCTGTGTACTGCATAAAGCGACCGCTCGCACTTTCAACCTTCGCGGTAAAACTCTCGAGCATCCGTACGGCATCGGCTGCACACGCGGTCGTTGCCAGAACAAAAATTGTCAAAGCAAACGTAAACCGACACTTCACTGGAAAAGCTCCCCGTCCCGCACAAGAATTTCTCGCTTTCCTGCCGGATTCGGCTTACTGATGATTCCGGCCTCTTCCATCGTCTCGAGCAAATTAGCAGCGCGGTTATATCCGATTTGTAATCGGCGCTGTACAAAACTGGTTGTAGCCCGTTTGGATTCAAGGACAATTTGGACAGCTCGGTCGTACAGCGGGTCAGCCTCACGTCCGGCACGTCCGCCATTTAGCACAGAACCGTCTGCACCTTCAGTCGATTCGGCGTTCTCAGTCACTCCGTCAATGTACTCGGGAGCTGCCATGCTCTTTAATTGATTAGCAATATCCTCCACTTCGCGATCCGTCACCATACAACTTTGAACACGAAGCGGCGAATTGGAACCGGGAACTTTCATGAGCATATCGCCGTGTCCGAGCAAATCTTGGGCTCCTGGCTCATCTAAAACAACCTGACTGTCGAAGCGACTGGAGACCTGAAAGCAGATGCGGGCCACGATGTTGGTCTTGATGAGCGGCGTAACGATATCCACGCTCGGCCGTTGCGTAGCAAGCACCATGTGAATGCCTGCAGCTCGCGCTTTCTGTGCTAAACGCATAATCAGCGTTTCGACCTGACGTCGCTGAACAAGGATCAAATCGGCCAGTTCGTCGATAAAACATACAATGTACGGGAACGGAATTAACGGCTTATGAGGTTCCGGATTATCCGGTGTCACGTCAAAGGGATCCATTAGGGGCGTCCCTGCCTGTTCGGCAGCCCGAACCTTCTCGTTGTACACATCAAAACTCCGAACCCCCAAGTGGCTCATCAATGCATACCGATGATCCATTTCCTGAACGAGCCAATTAAGGGCATTGGCGGCCTTATTCATATCCGTAACAACCGGGCAGAGCAGATGCGGAATTCCCTGATACAAGGAAAACTCCACCAATTTCGGATCGATCAGAACAAGCCGCAACTGCGACGGATCACACTTAAAGAGCAGTGAAAGAATCATCGAATTGACGGCAACGGATTTACCGGATCCCGTTGTTCCGCCGATGAGCAAATGCGGCAATCGAGCCAAGTCAGCAACGACCGGATTTCCGCCGATATCCTTTCCCAAGGCAAGAGTTAAAAGAGAGCGCGCATTTTCAAATTCAGCGCTACCGATTACCTCGCTTAAATACACTGTCTGCCGTTGTTGATTATTGTTCGGAATTTCCAGTCCCATGTAGGGCGTACCCGAAATCACCGGAACGATTCGTATCGAATTATCGGCAGAAAGAGCCCGAGCCAAATCCTTGCGGATCTTTTCAACCTGGCTCCCCTTAACGCCTTCGGAAAGCTCCAACCAATACTGCGTAATCACCGGACCAACTCGCGCATCGACAACGCGAGCGTCCACGTGGTAAGTCTTTAACTTACTTTCGATCAGTCGACTTGTAATACCGATTGCATCTTCGTTAACGGAATCACGATGCTCGGGCGGTCGTTGCAAAAGCTCAAAACTGGCAACGGCACGTCCGTCTTTTCCGAATAGTTCGCGTTGTTCCTGTGTTGCGTTGATGCGCGAAGGGCGTTCGCGACTCGGCTTTGTCGGCTTCCGAGGAGGGTTGGTCGAGGGAACTACAAAAGGCTTGACGGTCACGGGACCATCCTGAACCGTCACTCCGTCCAAAGGAGAATAAGGTTTTTCCTGCGTCCTTGTTCTCGAGAAACAATGCAGAACATATTTAACAACAGCCTCACAGCAAATTCCAAGAACGTCAAAAAACGTTCCCCAGGAAAAACCGAATGCCGCTGAAGAACTCAGACCTAACACGAAAAGACTTAGAACAGTGCTTCCCCAAATTCCCAAGTACGGAGCAATAAACGATGCAATCTCATGACCGAACAATCCTCCGGCTCCGCTCGGCAAATTGCCTCCGAGATACCCGAATTGCAGCGCTTCTATGCAAACGGAACTTAGCATCACGAGGATAAAACACAAGAACGACCCGAATGCCCGAGGCCAAGTGTTCGGTTCTCGTCGAGCACAAATAACAAGCAAGTTCGAAACAAATAACGATGCAAGGACAACAACAATCCACCATGCCGAGTAGCCGAAAAGCCAATAGAAGATATCGGCAATCCACGCCCCCGAGATACCGCAAAGATTTTCAACACCTTTCGCGCCAGTTACGGAAAACCCCGGATCGGTGGACGTATAGGTAAATAAAGAAATGGCCAGCAAAACAGCTAAAAGAAGGCCGGCAAATGCACTGACAAACGTAACGGCCGAACGAGCTCCGCGCGCAACCGTCGTCATGACCTTTTCTCGCGCGAACTGACGCGCAACGAGACCGGCCTCCTGTTGTGCCTTTTCCTGTGCGATTTTATTCTCACGCCACTCGCTGATAATCGCCGGTTTCTTTGCTTTTCGTATGCTCATGAGCCAAGGATTATAAAGCGTTAACGAATTAAACCCGACCTTTATCGATTCCGTTCTCAATTCCCGTTTCGAGCGACGTTTCCAGCTGAGCAAACAGGAGACAGTTTGTAAAAAATCAAACTTTTTTCGCCTCAGCCCAAGCTATAGCGTAATGTAGAACTACATCCCTATTCTCATCGATGTAGATTTCAAAACAGACTGATTCTCATACTTTTATTGAGACGAACGGTCAGGAAAGATCTATAATTTTGTAGTTCTAGCTAGGACTACATCAAAATGGCATTTCTGAAGATACAGAAACTGGTCCGAGACCAAGGTAAAGTCGTCGGCGGTTCGGCCTCCCTTGTTGATACGGAGTATGTTCCCGGGGCTAAATACCATGCTAAGCACAAAGTGCTGGAGAGACTGGGTAAGGTCCTGTATCTGAGCGAAGACCGTCGTGAGGGGATCTTCCAATCTCCGACGCGAGGGATTGTCTTGTACAACGTTGACTCACAGCAATTTGCCGACGTAGATTCAAATGACCCACGGATAGCGCACCGCTTGCCGATTTCTCAGCCATTGGTTCATACGGTCTTTGGAGATGCTTATCTGCTTCTGAAGTTTTTGAAAAAAGAGAGGCTGCTATCCGTTCTGAAACAGGTTTTTCAAAAAGATCGTGACTATCAACGCATGATGGGGCATATCTTGCATGGAGTCCTCCGAGACGGCAGCAAGATCCACTGCGACGATTTCTTGTCAATGTCCTTCGTATCCTATTGTTTGGACGAGGTGAGTCTGAACTCATTTCATTCGGATACACAGTTTTATACGCAGATGGGATCTGATGCAGTCCGTCTGGCTTTCTTCCGTTCCTTCGTCAAGTACATGCGGCAAAAGAATCCGGACTTTGGCAAAGGCTGTTACGTTGACTCAACGCCGTTACCCAATGCGATTCGCAACAACCCTTTCAACGCTTTGTGTAGCCACGGCATCCAAGCCGCCTCCGTTCAAATGCGGCTTGTGCTGGTATTGGATGAAGCGTCAGGACTCCCTGTATGGTATGACATCATCCCGGGTAACGTACTGGACTTGAGCACGACGATGAACGTGATAAACGACGTTGCCGTATCCCTGAATGTGGAAATTCATAGCTTAGTGCTCGATGCCAGATATGTAAGCAAAGAATTACTACAGGCCTTTAACGTCAAGTCTGCGAAGAAAATTATCGGCCGCATGCCGGCGAAGAAAGGCTTTCCTCACAAGCAACTTTACTGGGCATGTAAGCCGCTGATGAGCCGAGGCAAATACGATTTCGTTCAGAACGAGCACACGTATTTTGGTTACGAAAAAGACATCTCACTTTTCGGAGTGGATGAATACGCTTATGTGTACGTCGATAAAGAGAACGCGCTGACGGGCTTTAGAAAATACCTTGATGAAAACGAGGAAGAATTTCGCGCATTGAAAGACAAGGATAAAGATTGGCTTCAAGTCAAATACGGCTATTTCATCCTGATTTCCAATCGGAGAGCATCACCCGAAGAGCTTTTGAGGGAATACTTTGAGCGGACAAACATCGAAATCGTCTTCAAGACTGGCAAGGAGTATTTGGGGCTGCTGCCACTGTCCAAATGGACGAATGAGACTGTGCGCGGAAAAATCCTGCACGACATTATTGACACGATTATCGTGCTTTTGCTTCGCCGGCAGTATGACTCCACGGGTTTCTCTCTGTCGGAAATATTCGGTCGTTGCCAGTCTTTGATGTGCTGTAACGACGGTAATCAAGTGCTTGTCGAAACGCCCAATAAGCAAACAAAAAATTTCTACTCCCTTTTTAAGGAAATTCCGCCTTCCAGACTTTCCCTGTCCGATGCTCGGAATCTCTTCAATGATGTGTAGTTCTACTTTTGATTAAATCTTGGGCTCAGCAACACACACATCGAACCGTACCGAAGGCACTGAATTAGGCTTGCAATTTTCAGTCAGATTCTGCACAATACGCATCCTTCAGGCAGGTTCATCTGTCTTAAGTCTCGTTTCGGGGGTGTAGCTCAGCTGGGAGAGCGCTGCGTTCGCAATGCAGAGGTCAGGAGTTCGATCCTCCTCATCTCCACCAAATATCAGGGACCCGGGGACCGAATTCGGCGCTCGGGTTTTTTCATGGACTCGTCGGAATCATCAAGAGCCTGATCCTTGTCCGAGTAATCTCAGGAGAAAGACTTTCGAAAACCCCCACGAAGGCCTAGTGATGTACTTGCGTTATTTGCTTAGTTACTTTCAACTTGTCGCTTTCTGATTAGTCACTATTCACAGTTTCGCACTCCGCGTTTTCTCCATACGATACAGCTGTCTGGATCGTTTTTTCAAAAGGAGTGCCCTATGTTCCCGATTAATAACACAATGGACGTCGTCGCTCTGGTCATTGCCGCAGCAACCTGTGTGATTCTCGTTCTTGTTGCTTGGAAAACGAGTTAAATCCGTTTTTTGTTTCTCTCCGGCAGAGCCACAGGCGTCTGTTAGGCAATGCCGTCATCTGCTTATCCCGCCCTTGCCGGCGGGATTTTTTTCCTCTTTCCCTTCTGATTTTTTAGAAAAAAGTTTTTTCTTGTCTGAATTGCCGACAATCCGGCAAGCCTCTGAACCCTTTTTCCAAACTGCTAAACTCAATCCGATTAGTTCGTTTGAAAACACATCGTAAAGCGGCTTTTTGTCTTGCCGACACACGGAAAATCATGGCACTGCATATCGCCTACTCCAACAGTTATGAAGTCCTGAAAGCCCAACTGACCGTCAATCTGGAAATGGACAGTAAGTCCGGAGCCGATCTGCTGTTTTCTCCGATTCGAATCGTTGTTCCTTCACGAGAAGTTGAAAACGACATTGCCAGAACTGTGTGCAAAACAGACGGCATTTGTATCGGATTTTCGTTTTCCAACTTGGCCGGCTGGTTAAAACCGTATGGGTCGTTCTGGCACTCATCGAGCATGGATAGCTTCACGCTCCCATGGCGTTTGTACCCGATCCTTACACACATTCAAAAAGAAAACGATGTCACTTCGGAATACGCCCGACTAATCGAGTACTTGCAAGGAAAGGCTCCGGGGGAGCTTTTTTCCCTTGCAGAACATATCGCCCACGTTTTCACAAAGTACGTCAACTATCGGTATGACTGGGTTTGCTCCTGGATTGACGACTCGCAGGCCACGCGCGACACGGAAAAACTTGCCAGGCAACCGGACTTCGGCTGGCAAAAACATCTGTGGAAAGAACTCCGCGCACGTGATCGGGAAAATGAACACACAAACAGTCAGTACAAGTCAACTTCATACACCGGTAAAATTCTTGCTCTCCAAAGAGAATTGCTTGCAGACGATACCGAAGAGAGTGCTGCAACCGACGAAAAAACGCCCGTTCACATTTTTCTGCCGCATACATTACCGCCTCTTGCCATGCCCGTCCTTGCCCGCCAAGCCCAGGAGCGCGACGTGTGGCTCTATGTCGTCAATCCTTGCTGTCGGTATTGGTTCGATCCGAAAGATGCCGTTCCCAAAGAACTTTTCCGCTGGACGGAAAATTCGCATATGGCACAAAGAAACCAATTCCTCAGAGAAAATGCCAAAAGCATCCGTGCTTTCATCGACAGACTCTGGCAGTATGCCCCGGACGAGGGGATGTCTGCATCCAAGCTCATCGAGGATAACTACGTGCGTTCTCGGAACAATCTGGAGGGAATGCATCGATTTTGGGAGCAGGCGACAGAAGGTGTCTACACGCAAGTTGCAAATGCCGACCAATCCTTTATTTGGCAAAAACGTCAAACGCAAGACAACCGTCCGCTCCCCCTTTTGGATGCCGTCGTCAACAGTCTGCTTTTTGACTGTCCCTTAACCGGTGACGGAGTCGATTTTTCATTTGATGCAAAGAACTTTTCAGCAACTCGGGACACGAGTTTGCGCCTATTTAAATCCAATGGCCTAATCGGGCAGATCGAAGCTGTGGTCGACTGGATCGAAGCCTTAAAACAAGCACATAACTACAGTGCATCGGATTTTCTTATTGTTACGCCGAATATTTCAAATATTGCCGGTCTTGTCCGAGGCGTGATGAATGCGCGAGCCCCGGAAAATCGCATCGCATACAAAATTCTCGGCGAGGTCAACAACCGAGAAAACGCACTGTTGCAATCGGGAGATTTCTTCTTTAAAACCCCCGATTTCGATACTTTCTTCGAGCTCATCTCATCGCCGCTTTTCATGCGTTGCTGGGATATTGACTACACGGACTTAGAAATCCTCCGCACCTGGCTTGCAACTGCAGGATTTTGTAGCGGAGTCTCCCTATCTCATACTCGCGCCCTTTTCGGACAAGACGCCGTAAAAAACAATGACACGACACTCAAGAATGCCGTCAAGCGCCTGACATTGGGTTTTGTCTATCCGCAGGGAACAGGGGCTGTTTACGGGCAATCGCTTGCCGTCTTCGGTAATGAAATTCAGGGATTTGACAATGAGACGGTTGCCGAGCAACCTATCTTGTTTAACCGGCTTTTGAGCCTGTGGCAGAAGGTAAAAACCTTGTCTGAACTTGCCGGCTTCAACAAGGACCCATATGCGGGCCTTACGGCGGCCGAGTGGAAAATCTTTTCCGAAACCCTTTTGGACTCTCTTTACCCGAGCAAACCAGATACCTTCGTGCAGGAGGCGCGCGACAGCTTCGCTCAAGCAGTCGCAACTCTTCATGAAACCATCTTAAGTGCCACACAAGATCCCGAAGAGAAGATTGCGCCCGAGGTCTACTGGGCCTCGCTCAAGCGCGCCGTCAGCGTCTCCGTCATTCAAAGCCGCCAGGAAGGCGCCGTCACATTTGCCAACATGGATGCGCTGCGCAATATTCCCTTTAAAGCCATCGCCATGATAGGGCTCGAAGAAGATTCGGACTTCCCGGGCAATACCGTAAGCGAAGAGTTCGATTTAACTTGTGCCTATCGCACCCGCAACGATGCCCCCGGCTTTCGTCGCGGTGACCAGGATTCAAGACTTGACAACCGTAGTTTGTTTCTCGAATTGATTTGTTCGGCCAAGCGCCACCTGTTGATAACCTACGACGCCGGCGGCAATTCCGTAGAAAAATCAAAAAATGCCTGCGCCGTTGTGGAAGACTTCGCTCAATGGCTCGATGAGCAAGCGCCCGGCATTCTTGCCAAGATTTCCGGATCGCTGCCGACTTCGCGGCTATCAAGCGAGTGTTTTGATATCAGTCGGGATAAAAACGGAAACGCCGACGGTATTCGTTTCTTTACGAATCGAAATCCCTACGACTTTTACGCCTGGAAAAATTCCGTTGATATTCCCAAGCCTGACGAACATGCAGAAGACTATTTAAGAGGGCTTTCGTCCGAATCTGATTCCGATTCGGAAATTCTTTATTGGAAAGATATTCTGGGCGTCTGGATGAACCCGACACGGTACATTCACGGAAAACTCAAACTGGTGTTCTTTTACGGCACACCCGAACAAGTCGAACCTACCGGCTTGTTTCCGGATCTTGCCTCCGATCCCTTACAAAAAAAGGTGTTGGCTCAGCACCTTTTAGAAAAGCTTCAGTCGATAGACAGCGAAGGAAAGTCAGAGCAAGAACTCGTTTCCCTTCTGTGCAATGAGGAAGGTTTCCGCCTGAATCCGATTTACGGATTCGCGCCGCTCCGCCCCTTGGCACTTGAACCCCTCGCACGGCAAGCGGTTTCGATTTTTCTCGCTCAAAAAAATCTGGCTCCGCTCGGTCTTGTGCGGGAAGATCCCGGTTATCTGACCGTTGGCAATACACGCATTCGGTTACCGCTTCTCGATATCATCAAGACCGACTCCGAAGGATCGACAACCGATTTTCTCATCACGGCCTTAAGTCAAAGCGACTACGTGCGTGCTTCGCTCCTGCAAATGGCCCTGAGAGCTTTGGATAACGAGCGTAGCGAAAAGAAAAATTACAAGTTGCGTCTTCTCGGAATAGCCGATACCGGAACGGCACAGGAGCTTCCGGAGTGTGCCGACCGTATAGCGGATAAAAACGATGTGCGTGCCCTTCTCCCAGCTGAAGCCTTTTTACTCATTCAAGCGTTTGTTCAACTGACAAAGACCGTGAATACGCAAATCCGCGTTCTTCAAAAACCGACTTCCGACCCAAATCGTCAGAAGGGTTTGCACCTATTTAACCCAATCTGGCGAGGATTTGATGCTCTGCAAAAAGACATTACGGACAAGAAAGACGTGTTAGATGACCTTGCCCTATTCAATCCCCACAAAACACCTTCCAAAAAGGCGAACACTGCAGACGATGCTGCCAGACAAATCATCACGACAATTGAGACATTCATCAAGACGGCCTCCGGCCGTAAGGAGTCCGTATGACAACCGATTCCTTTCACGCGGTCGATTTTGACTACACGAGAACCGAACTCCACGGTCCGATGCTCATTGAGGCCAGTGCCGGAACCGGAAAAACGTTTTCTCTGGAAAGAATTATTTTGCGCTTAATTGTCGAGGAAGATGAAAACGGTACGGCCGTCGGACTTGACCATCTGCTTCTTGTGACCTTTACCAATGCCGCAACATCGGAATTACGAATGCGGGTGCGCCAAACACTCCGGAATGTCTTGCGAACTTGGAATACATTGTTACAAGGAAAAACGCCGAACGAGAAAGTCGATTCGCTGATTCAGGGCTGGTTTGATGCAGCAGAAATTGTCCGACGAAGCAACGAGCCGAATCGGACAAAGGAAGCGGTCAATGATTGGCACCGACGCGTTAAAAAGCGTCTGGAAGACGCTTGTCACGTGATTGACGTGGCGGCGATTTACACGATTCACGCCTTCGCGCAAAAACTTCTCAAAGAATTTTCCCTTTCCTGCGACGGCTTTGCCGAACGGCAGATTCTTCAGGATGCCGAACTCGAATCCATAAAGGCCGACCTGCTCGATAACTACTTAAGAGAGCACCTGCCGTCAGACAATCCTTCTCTTTTAAAGGAAATCCTTCAGTACACAGAAGTGAGAGAGGCCTTCAAAGACTTGGGACGCGAAAAACCGGAGTACATCCGAACATTGACTGTAAAAAAACTAACGTCTGAAGAAACAAAAGACAATAAAAAAGGCGCCGAAAAAGCCACCGCCTTGAGCCCGGAAGCAAAAGTCTGGTTCACAAAACTTTTCACGTCGTTCCCCGGCCTTTTATCCGAACGATTACGACGTTTGGGCTACGCCACACATGACGGCATGCTTTTAGAACTCCTCGGATACTTAAGAGAGCAATCCGGACATCCAGACCAGAACGGCAGCTCCTTCATTGATACGGTCCGCACCCGATACAGGGCTGTTTTAATCGACGAATTTCAAGACACCGACCCGGTTCAGTACGAGATTTTCAAAATTCTTTTTCTAGACGCTAAATCCTGCCGTACTCCGCCCTCTGACAAAATCTTTTTCGTCGGCGATCCGAAGCAAGCCATTTATTCGTTTCGATCAGCCGAACTCGAAACCTATCTGCTGGCGAAAAAGAACATCCGCGTCGTAAAAAGCCTTTCAATCAATTACCGGTCAACACCGTCACTCATTGGTGTCTTTAATCGGTTTTTTTCCTCCGAGGCTGCTTTTCAAATGTCGGAAGCCTCATTCCCGACGCGCATTGAACCGTGCCAAAACACTCCGCCCCTGCCTCTTCGGTTTAAGGAATTCGAAAACGGACACGTCGAAGACTTGCCGTCCTTTGAATTCTGGACAATTCCTTCGGGCAAGGTCGAAGCAGAAAAAATTAAGGCACGGAAACTTTCGCCCGCAAGCATTGAGCTCAATGCCATTTCCAACGACATCGTCTCGCTTCTCGGCGGGCAAATCAACGGAAAGAAGGGGACGATTTTCGTTTATGCAGGAACCGAAAAAGAGCGCCCCATCGAGGCCGGGGATATCGCCGTTCTCGTTCGCCGAAACGTCGATGCTCAGAAAGTCGTCACTGAACTTCGAAGCCACGGACTGCGTGCTGCCGTCCTCTCCAAAGAAAGTGTCTTCAGTCGCCCCGAAGCCGTTGAACTTCTTTTGTTTCTCCAGGCCGTGCTCACACCGAAAACTCGAAGTGCATTTAACAGTGCAGCGGCAACCGTGTTTGTCGGCTATTCCCTTGCAGATCGCCTTAACGAAACACGCGCGTCTTGCCTGCAAGAAATTCTTCGTCAAGTAGCCGCTGACTTGCCTGAGTACGGCGCCTATGCCGTGCTTTTGCGCCTAATGCGGGAAACAGAAGCGACTCGAGGCTTCGGAACCATTGCGCGTCTTCTGAAGGAAGAAAATTCACGCGCTCTGATTAACTACCAACATCTGCTTGACCTCATCGAGTGCGAACAACGGCACACGCAATCGCTTTCCGGACTGATTGCCTGGCTGACACAAAAGATTGCTCAATCCTCGAATGTCGGCGATGACGAGAAACTCCGTCCGGACAACGGAAAATCCCTCATAAACGTTATGACCATCCACGCCAGTAAAGGACTGGAATTTCCCGTTGTTTACCTGGCCGGCGCAGGAAGTCTCAAGCCGAAAATCGACGGGAGTCAAAAGCGCTTTACTTTCCGAGAAACAGATTCCGAAGGAAATCGATACTTGATTGCATATCCTGAAAAACAACCGCTCAAGGAACACGTCGATACGGTTACTCGTGAAACGCAGGAAACGCAACGTTTGGCCTATGTAGCAATGACACGCGCCTCACAACGCCTTGTACTGCCGCTTGTTTTTACGTTGACTTCAACAGGAAAATACAGAGACTGTGATTCAAATGCCTATCTAAAGGCATTGCTCCCGACAAAAGGATCCGACACAAAAAGCAAAGGGAACGGTCTCGAAGCGATGAACAGTATCTTCGATTTCATAAAACAAAATCCGGGAAATTACATCGCCTATCAGCTTGGCCCCTGCAAAAAGCATGTGTTCCGATCGCAGAAAACAGGTTCTTCGAAGACATCGATTGTCTATCCGGCCCAGTCGTTGGAGCGAGTTTGGACGCAGTCGAGCTTTACAACGCTTTCCAAGTTCTTTGTCAACAACCATGACACGGGATCGGCCTGTACGTATTTGTCTTTCCCGGCAGGCGCCGACGCCGGAACCTTTCTACACAAAGTTATGGAAACGGCCATTGTCCGTGCCGGAGGTTTGCCAAAAGAGGTTCTTGATAGTGACACATGGCTCATCGAACATGTGAATCGTTCTTTTGATTGGAACATGAAAGGAACTCTCGGGACGCTTTCCGGTTCCGAGCAGCCGGACCCGGCCGTGGGTATTGCCTACGCAGGAGACTTTGAAGCCTACTGCCGCGCATGGCTTATCCGAACGTTCAAGCAACTTTTTCAGACGCCGATTTTTGAAGGCGAAACATTACGGGATTTAATCGGAAGGCGGCACCTTGCACCCGAAATCGGGTTTCTCGGATCTATCGGCAATCGGGCTTTCACCCCCGATCGCCTTGAAAAAGCCTTTACCGAAAATTCGGTTTTTTCCTTTGTCGTCAACCGCGGTGAAGGTTCGAAAGAAAGGTTCCCTCTCGCGCAGTCTCTGTACGGATTTCTAGCCGGTCAAATTGATTTGATCTTCAAAGACAAAAACGAACGCTACTGGATTGTTGACTGGAAAAGTAACAAGATTGAAGACCCGGAGCAAAACCACTCGCGTGACTATTTCGGAAACTACACGACAGAAGCCATGGACTCTGTCATGCGCGGCGCCAATTACAAGCTTCAGGCCCTTTGCTACCTAACGGCACTAAAGCGTTTTTTGCACAAGTATTACAAAAACGAAGCACTGGCTCTTTCCCACATGGGAGGGGCTTTGTATGTCTTTTTACGCGGCATCGGACAGGTTAACGGACGCCAAACCGGGATTTATCGTATGCCGATGGATTCGACACTTACCGATGCCGTCAACACTTTAGACCGACTCCTCACAAGCCGGTAAATATAACCATGTCGTATTACGAAGAACCCTCTGATTTTGTCCGAACAATAATCGAGTTCATCCTGGAGACCGAGGAACTATCCGACCACGATCCGATAGTACCGTGTTTAACTCACGCTCTTACCTTGCTGGAAACAAGTTTGCGACAAGGGGGGCTATGTGCGGACATTTCGCCCGATGAGTCAGACCGTCTCATCAAAGCCGGCTTGGCAATCGAGCACCCACACGGTCAAATCGACCGGATGCATATCCCGCCACTTGTCATTGCCGACAAAACGCACGTTTACTTGCAACGTGATTTTGCCGTCGAGTGCAACCTGGCCCATGCAATCGCTTCCTTTTGCAAAAAAGAAAATGCACCGTCTGCTCCGGGCTATCCGACCGGCGATGGTGCCTTAGGTTCTGACCTTGCCGCTGTCCGTCGACTTGCTCTAAACCAATCGTTTTCCGTGATTTTCGGGGGCCCTGGAACCGGGAAAACAACCTGCTTAGCCGGCATTCTGGAGACCCTTTTCGAGAAAAGCCCGAACCTTGTCGTTTATCTTGCGGCCCCGACGGGAAAAGCCGCCGCACGTATGCGTGAAGCCTTGGAATCGTCTGTTAAGACACGCTCCGAAGACTTCTCGAATTTGGCAAAACGGCTCAAACAAACCGGGGCTCTATCCCTGCCGACCCGAACGTTGCATCGGTGGCTGTATGCTCTGCAAGACTCAGGAGAAAGACCAAGTAAGGCCTCGCCTTTAAATTGCGATCTATTCGTTCTTGACGAAGCTTCCATGCTCGATGCACAGCTTGCTGAAAAGCTCCTGCGCGTGCTAAACCCGAGGAAAACGCGTCTGATTTTACTCGGAGATCCCTTTCAACTTCGTTCCGTCGGGCCGGGCTCTGTCTTTGCCGATCTGTGCGCCCTCGGGCGCACTGGCGGCTTTGCCGGCGAACTCAAACACAGCTTCCGCTTCGATCCGACAAGCGGAGTCGGAAAGATTGCGCATGCCGTCAATAAGCTCGCTCGACAAGAGACCGAAGAGAACCGTTTTTCCGAAATCTCGGAACCGGCGCACGTTTGTCCGGGTGTAGCTCTTGAACCCGTGCATTTTTATCTATCCGGTTCGATAGATTCTTCCCTTTTTTCCCTGCTCGGACTGCCGCAACATCCCGACCGATTGCTCTACTCGCTTTCATCCGATTGCGAGACTGATTCGCAGTCGCTTCCCGCCCCTTTAAAACAGTGGATCGATACGCGAATTCGATCGTTTGCTCAAGTTCTCTTGCAAGGCGATGAGAATGCCGTCATAGACCAAGCCCAACGTTTTCGCATTCTTTGCGCAATGCGCGAAGGGCCTGTTGGAATCAATGCCGTTAACACGTACGCTTCCCGAATCCTTCAAAGTCTTTTGGCAGAAAAAGGACTGACCGACAAACCCGATGCCGGTCGCATGATTATTATTCGGAAAAATGACGATGACTTAGGACTCTACAACGGCGATATGGGTGTCATCTTACCCGGGGAACCGGGATCGGTTACACAAGCCCTGTTCCCGGGAGGTATCGACGGGCTTCGGCACGTAGCCTTAAGCCTTTTGCCCGAATACGATACAGCCTTTGCCATTACGATTCATCAGTCTCAGGGATCGGAATATGAAGATGTCGCTCTGGTGCTACCGACACAGCCTCTTGAGGGCTCAGCATCAGAGGATCTTGTGACTAACGAGCTGGTTTATACCGGCATTACTCGCGTTAAAGACACCAAAGATTCCGATCATCGAATTACGGCCTACGGAAAGCTTTCCGTTTTCTCCGGATGTGATGTTTTGAAAAACGCCCTCGTGCGCCTGAGTGAGCGAAAGACAGGC
>DHJT01000025.1:0-3965 GCA_002404465.1 Sutterella sp. UBA4713
AATGGGGCCGGGCAGTCTGTCGGGGAAAAGTGTGTTGATATCGGGAGCGCTGATCGAAAGGGCAATGTAACGGGTGTCGGAAAAATCCGGCACGGGCTTTTCTGTCAGAAGATAGGATGTGTCGACGAGAGCATTTTCCCCTTTCGCGGTGCAGAGTGTTTTAAGGAGCTTTCGTACGTCAACTAAACGCTCTGGCAGGTGCTCTGGGCAAAGTAAGGTATTGCCGACCGTAACACGACTTTCCGTCCCTGCAAAATACAGACGATAGAGCGAGGCAATTTTTAGGGCAACGGTATCGGGAAGTTTACCGTCGGCAATTTCGTACCGACTCCAAGCCAAAATCGGAACAAGAACGAGTAGATGGATACCTTCCGTATCCGTGTAGGATTCGGCGCATCCTTCGGCAAGCGAGAGGAAATCCTCGTAGGTCGTCCCTTCTTCGTTTTTTAAAAGAGCTAACGTTGCTTCGATATCGGACTCATCGGAAGCATCGAGAGCTCTGTTGCAAAGAGCGCGAATTTTTTCGTCAAAAAAGGCGTCCTCGACATCCGAGCTTGATGCATTGGCTCGGAACGCAAGCGCCAAAAGAAGATCCCGTGAGGAGGTCTCTTTGTCAGAAAGTTTACTTTTAACGAATCGTGATGCCATGGCTGAATCAATTCTTTAAAGGACGTGGAAGTGTAATGGGTTTTCCGAAAAGGCGAGAAATTCACTCGGAGCACGCCGTGTATTTTGAGTCGGGAAAGCGGTGTGTGCATGATAGAATTTGAGCTCTTTCAATCAAGAGGCTTGGCGCGAGAGGGTGGGGATTTTTTCGCCCTCTGCCGCGAGTCCTTTGGCTTAGCGAAACACGCATCTTTTGCACAGGATGATTTCGCTCAAACAACACATGGACAACATACGAAATTTTTCAATTATTGCACATATTGATCACGGCAAATCGACATTGGCTGATCGTTTAATCGAGCGATGCGGAGGTCTTTCCGGTCGCGAGATGAGCGAACAGGTCTTAGACAGCATGGACCTGGAGCGTGAGCGCGGCATTACGATTAAGGCCCAGACGGCGAGCTTGCAGTACACGGCAAAGGACGGTAAGACCTATGAACTCAATCTCATTGATACGCCGGGGCATGTGGATTTTTCCTATGAGGTAAGCCGATCGCTTTCGGCTTGTGAGGGTGCTTTGCTCGTTGTGGACGCAACCCAAGGCGTTGAGGCACAAACAGTGGCCAATTGTTACACGGCCATTGATTTGGGGGTGACGGTTATTCCGGTGCTAAACAAGATGGATTTAGCAAGTGCCGATCCGGTTGCAGCTGCCGAAGAAATTGAAGACGTCATCGGAATTGATGCCACGGATGCCATACTCTGTTCGGCAAAGACCGGGATGGGAATCGATCAGATTCTCGAGCGCGTTGTGCGCGATATTCCGCCGCCGAAAGGAGATCCGAATGCCCCGCTTCAGGCGCTCATTGTCGATAGCTGGTTCGATAACTACGTCGGAATTGTTACGCTCGTGCGTGTTGTTAACGGCACCATTCGTCCCAAGGACAAAATCAAGCTGATGGCAACGGGTGCCAATCACCTTGTCGAACAAGTCGGGGTTTTTACTCCAAAGGCTCAAAAACGCGAGTACCTTAGCGCCGGTGATGTCGGATACGTGATTTCCGGTATTAAGGAACTGAAAGATGCCCGTGTTGGGGATACGATTACACACGTCGTGCGGGGAGCCGATAAACCGCTTCCGGGTTTCCGACAAATCAAACCTCAGGTTTTTGCCGGTTTATACCCGGTGGAATCCAATCAGTACGATGCACTGCGGGAAGCCCTTTTGAAGTTACAACTGAATGATGCGGCTTTGAAGTTCGAGCCCGAAGTTTCCCAAGCGCTCGGGTTCGGTTTTCGGGCAGGCTTCTTGGGCCTGCTGCATATGGACATCGTTCAGGAACGGCTCGAACGTGAGTACGACATGAACCTGATTACCACGGCACCTTCCGTTGTCTATGAAGTGCTGATGACAAACGGTGATGTGGTACGCGTGGAAAATCCCAGCAAACTTCCGAGTCCCGATAAGATCGCGGAAATCCGTGAGCCCATTGAGTCGGTAACGATCTTCGTGCCGCATGAGTATGTCGGGGCCGTCATGAAATTGTGTCAGGATAAACGCGGTGTCCAGACCAACCTTGCCTATCACGGGCGTCAGGTGCATTTGACGTATGACTTGCCGCTTTCGGAAATTGTCCTTGACTTTTTCGATAAGATGAAATCGATTACGCGCGGCTATGCGTCAATGGACTATGAATTTAAAGAATACCGAGCGGCTGATGTTGTCAAACTCGATATTCTGATTAACGGGGACAAGGTCGATGCCTTAAGCTCGATTATTCACCGCTCGGGAGCAAAAACACGCGGCCGAGACGTTGTGGTGCGCTTGCGGTCTTTAATTCCGCGTCAGATGTATGACGTGGCCATCCAGGCGGCAATCGGAGCCAACATTATCGCGCGCGAAAACGTTAAAGCATTGCGAAAGGATGTGATTGCCAAGTGCTACGGAGGCGATATCACGCGTAAGAAAAAATTATTGGAAAAACAAAAAGCCGGGAAAAAACGCATGAAACAGGTCGGAACCGTTGAGATTCCGCAGGAAGCTTTCTTGTCGATCCTGCGTGCTGATGAACAAAAATAAGGAGAAGACGCCGTGAACTTTTCGTTACTTCTACTCATTCTGAGCGTCTTTACGGGAATCATGTGGGTTCTGGATTTGTTCATTTGGAAACCCCGTCGCAAAGCCGAAGCCAAGGCAGTTTCCGAGGAGTTTAACCGTGCCAATGCCGAGGCGATTGATCGCGGAGATTCTCGCGTCATCGCTTTGCGTGATGCGAGCGTGAAAGCGTGTCTTCGCATGCCCTGGTGGCTGGACTACACGGCAGGACTTTTTTGGGTTATTTTGCTCGTGTTTCTTTTTCGGTCTTTTGCTTACGAACCGTTCCGGATTCCGTCCGGTTCGATGCTTCCGACGCTGCATGTCGGAGACTTCATTCTCGTCAATAAATTCGAATACGGCATTCGCCTGCCTGTGGCCAACAAAAAGGTGATTGCACTGGGTTCGCCAAAGCGCGGAGACGTGATTGTGTTTCGATATCCGGTCGATCCGTCCTACGACTATATCAAGCGTGTGGTTGGCATTCCGGGCGATGTTGTCGAATACACGGACAAACGTCTTTTTATTAACGGAAAAGAAATGAAGCGAACAGATCCGGTTGATTGGGTGGCCCCGGACACGATGCGCACACTGACGAAAACCACGGAAAATTTGGACGGTGTCTTACATGAAACGGCTGTCGATGACAGTCGCGGGCCCGGTCTGTACGGACGGCCGTATCCGGCGGCTTTAAGGGTTTGCCGTTATCGAGAGAACGGTTTTACGTGCCATGTTCCTGCCGATAGTTACTTTGTCATGGGAGATAACCGCGATAACAGCGAAGACAGTCGTTATTGGGGTATTGTTCCTGATGAGAATCTTGTCGGTCGTGCCTTCTTTATCTGGGCCAATTTTTCAGATTTCAGCCGTATCGGGTCGTTCCGATAAGTCGCTTTCGGGGGGAAAGAGACCATGCAGACAAGACAGTTACGCGACCAGGCTCTCCTTGAGAAACGAATCGGTTATGAGTTTAAAAACAAGGCATTATTGACGCGCGCTCTAACACACCGGAGTTTCGGAGCGGAACACAACGAGCGATTGGAGTTTTTAGGCGATTCCGTTTTAAATTGTGCGGTGGGACATTGCCTTTTCTTGCGCGATAAGCACTTTAACGAAGGCGTCCTATCGCGTGTGCGAGCCAATTTCGTTTGCGAGAAAACGTTAGATGAAATTGCACGAGCCATTGAGATCAGTTCGTATATTCGTCTCGGGGAAGGCGAGTTGCATACCGGCGGTGCAACACGTCCTTCGATTATGGCCGATG
>DHJT01000025.1:4007-16211 GCA_002404465.1 Sutterella sp. UBA4713
CCGTTTTCGGTGCCATCTTCTTAGATTCGAATTTTGAACAAGCCGAACGCGTTATCTTGCGTTTGTACGAGCCGATTTTGTCTGCCGGAGCAATTACGCCCGAGCGCTTGAGTAAGGATGCGAAAACACGTCTTCAAGAAGCGCTTCAGGCTCGACATCTGGAACTTCCCGAATACGCGATTGTCGATAGTGAAGGGGCAGCGCATGCGTTGACATTCCGTTGTGCTTGTCGAATCGGTCGACTGTCTATTTGCGAGTACGGATCGGGGACAAGCCGTCGCGCCGCCGAACAACAAGCAGCCGCGAAAGCCTTAGATGCTTTGGAAAAGACATTAAGGAGTCATAGGTGATGCTTGGCAAACCGGGTTTTCGATGTGGGTATGTGGCAGTTATTGGGCGACCGAATGTCGGTAAGTCGACACTTGTTAATGCCATTGTCGGGGAGAAAGTTTCCATAACGTCCAAAAAACCGCAAACGACACGCGATCGCGTACTCGGAGTTGTCACCTACGAGGATGCGCAACTCGTGTTTGTCGACACGCCGGGCTTTCAATCTAAGTTCACTTCCGAACTCTTAAGACGAATGAACCGTTCCGTGCGCGCGACTCTTGCCGATGTCGACGCCGTTCTCTTTGTGATTGATGCGGCCGCTTGGCGCCGTGAAGACGAGCAGGTATTGCGACTTTTAAATCCTGCGGCAACGAACGTGATTTTGGTTCTGAATAAAACCGACTTAGTCAAAGACAAAACGGAACTTTTACCACGCATCGCACAAATCAGTGCAAAGTTTCCTTTTGCTTCCGTTATCCCTGTCAGTGCACAAAAGGGACGGCAATTGACAGATGTCGTAGACGAAATAAAAAAACTTCTTCCTGAGTCGGTGCCGTATTTCGATCCGGATTTGTACACGGATAAATCACCGCGTTACCTCGCCGCAGAAACAATTCGTGAAAAAGCGTTTCGTCTTTTGGGTGATGAACTTCCTTACGGTGTAGCCGTTGCCGTCGATCGTTGGGTCGAAGATGAGAAAAGTGCGCAAATCGATGCCACGCTTTATGTCGATCGCGAAAGTCACAAACCGATTGTCATCGGACAGAACGGAGCCAAGCTTCGGGAAATTTCACGCTTGGCACGCGCCGATATCGTCGAGCTTCTCGGCAAGCCCGTGCATTTGCAAGTCTGGGTTCGGGTGCGACGCGGTTGGAGTGACGATGCGAAAGTTTTAAAGAGTCTCGGGTATGACTAATCTGCGTCGAAGCGGTGACGAGTTTTTGCCCGAGACCATCGCAGACTCTGCTCTCGTAGCGCCTTTGGTACGCTATGCGACTAAAAATCCGGGACAGTATATCAGCGTCAAAAACGAGCCGGCTTTTGTGTTAACGACATGGCCTTGGCGGGAAACGAGTCTGATTGTTTCGTTTTTTACACGACGGTACGGACGAATGACGGCTGTGGCTCGCGGAGCCAAAAGGCCGGCCGGGCGTTTTCGCGGTCTGATAGATCCTTTCTTGCCGCTTTTGGTTAACTTTTCCGGACGCGGGGAAGTGAAAACGCTAACCGGCGCCCGTTGGATGGGCGGTCTTTCCCCTATTACGGGCGAGGGACTCATTACGGCGTTTTATTTAAATGAGTTGGTATTTCGTCTATGCCCGGCAGAAGTCGCACAAACCGAACTTTTTGATGCGTACACCCGAACGCTTTCGATAATTGCTCGCGGTGATTGCCTTCATGCCGAATGTGCAATGCGTGAGTTTGAGGTGGATTTGTTGCGTCTTTGTGGTTGGGGACAGCAACTGCCGGACGGATCAGACGGATTTGACGGACTCGTGCGTGACGGAGAAATCATTCAGTCGCGAGAGACGGCGGCAGAAAGTCAGGAAAAAGTCTTTACTCCCGAGGCCGTTCGTGCCGTTTTAACACGGGATTTTTCCGACGTGTCGCATCTGAAGGAAGCGCGCGAAATCTTAAGAAAAATCATTGAGTTTTACGCTTTAGGGGGACGCACACTGTCCTCTCGCCGAACACTGGCTAAGTGGCGTCAATTTTCCAAACAAGGAGCGTTATGATCGGACCGGTTGTCTGCGATATTGAAGGAAAGGAGCTCACCCCGACTGATAGACGGCGTCTTTTAATGCCGCTTGTCGGTATGGTGATTCTTTTCACACGCAACTACGAAAGTCGTGCACAATTGCGACGTTTGTGCGATGCCATTCACGCTGTAAAACCCGGACTTTTAATCGGAGTCGACCATGAAGGGGGTCGCGTGCAACGGTTTCGAGAGGGTTTTACACCGATACCTGCGATGCGCGAGTACGGAAAAGCGTATGCGCATGATCCCATTCAAGCTCTAAATGCCCTGAAAGCGGCTTGCTTTGTGCTTGCCTGTGAGCTGCGCGATTGCGGCGTCGATTTCACGTTCGCGCCCGTACTGGATTTGGATTGGAAAAAAAGTGCGATTATCGGCGAACGAAGCTTTGCTTCCGATTCCGAGACGGTGGCAACGTTAGCTCGCGTTGCCTGCGATGGGTTCGCGCAAGCCGGCATGGCCAATTGTGCCAAGCACTTTCCCGGACACGGATTCGCGACAGCCGACAGTCACGTTACTCTTCCGGTTGACGACAGACAGGCTGATCAAATTCTTGATAATGACATAAAACCTTATCGTGCTTTAGCCGATGTATTAACCGGAGCCATGACGGCGCATGTACTTTACCCGGCACTTGATACGGTTCCTGCCTCGTTTTCATACAAGATTGCCACGGAACTTTTGCGCGACAAGGTCGGTTTTAAGGGCTTGCTCTTTTCCGATGACCTTTCGATGGCAGGAGCCAAAGCTGAAGGTGATATCCTTGTGCGTGCGCAAAAAGCCCTGGAGGCCGGATGCGATGCATTAATTGTCTGTAATGATCCCGAAGCGGTCGATGCGCTTTTGACGGGACTTGTCTGGGAAAAAACGGCATCTTTTGTTCGGCGCTTCGGTGGTATTGTTCCTAAAACGTGGCCGCTCAAATTCGGTGATTTGCGTGATAACGGAGCATACCGTCGTGCCCTTAATTGCATGACAAACGGTTTATAGTGGCATTTTCCTCAGGGATAAAAAATGATTATCGAATCGCTACTGGATACGGACCTTTACAAGTTCACAATGATGCAAAGCGTTTTGCATCAATTCCCCGGAGCCAAAGTGACATATAAATTTAAGTGTCGTACGCCCGGTGTGGATTTATCGCCCCTTGCCGGTCAAATTCGAAGTGAAATCGAACACTTATGCTCGTTGCGTTGCTCCGATGAGGACTTGGCGTACTTGTCGACACTGCGCTTTATGAAAAGCGACTTTATCGACTTTTTAAGCGTTTTCCATCTGAAAACAAAGTATGTGAAAGTCGAGAAAACCGATAAAAGTGAATGTGGATTAGCCGTCACTGTTGCCGGTCCCTGGTTGCATACAATTTTGTTTGAAATCCCGATTCTTGCCATTATTAGTGAACTGTATTTCCGGCGTCTTGGCGTTGAAGTTTCTCATGAGGAGGGCATTCGTCGATTGGACGCAAAGGTGGCCATGATACAGGCCGAACCCGATCATGAAGATTTTCACTTGAGCGACTTCGGGACGCGTCGCCGTTTTTCTCGAGACTGGCAGGGCGTTGTGTTAAAACGTTTGATTCAAACGCTTCCGAGCCATATTTTTTCAGGCACGAGCAATGTTTTGTTTGCCAAGGAATTGAACCTTATACCGATGGGAACGATGGCGCATGAGTACTTGCAGGCGGCTCAGGCCTTAGGTCCCCGTCTTCGCGACAGCCAGAAGTTTGCATTTGAATCTTGGGCTAAGGAATACCGCGGCGACCTGGGGATAGCGCTTTCGGACGTGTACGGATTAAAGCCTTTCCTAAAAGACTTTGATATGTATTTTTGCAAGCTTTTTGACGGCGTGCGCCATGATTCGGGAGATCCCTTTGCTTGGGGCGAGTCGATTATCGAGCATTACAGGAAAAATAAGTGCGATCCGGCGAGCAAAACGCTGATTTTCTCAGATGCACTGACAATCCCGCTGGCTCTCGAACTGTACAGACGCTTTCACAAGCGCATCAAGCTCGGATTCGGCATCGGCACAAATTTAACGAACGACGTCGGTGTCGAGCCTCTTAACATCGTCATGAAGATGGTGAGCGCTAACGGATGCCCTGTGGCGAAGATTTCCGATTCTCCGGGAAAGGGCATGTGCGAGGATCCGACCTATTTGGCGTACTTGCGTCAGGTCTTTGGAATTGAGGCGCCGAAATCGTGAAGAAAGTTTTGGCGCTTTTTCTGACGCTTTCAGTCATTGTTTTAGGAACGCCGTCTTTTGCGAATCAGTCTCGGGGGAATACGACCCTCGAAAGCTATGTTCAAGCGAAGAAGACACTCGATCAACGCGTGTATTTTGATCACCGCGTGACGCTTTACTGCGGGGCCACGTATGACAAGCGTCGTACAGTGATGCTTCCGAAAGGGTTCAAAACGCCGTCGGATAAAAAGCGGGCAAAGCGCGTGGAGTGGGAGCACGTCATTCCTGCTCAGTGGTTCGGGCGAGAATTCGATGCTTGGAAGTACGGTAGTTTCGAATGCACCGACGGATCGGGACGCGGACGGCAGTGTGCGGAGCGTGTCAGCCGTGAATTTCGCCTTATGCACGCGGATATGTACAACCTATTTCCGGCAATCGGAGCCGTCAATCGGATTCGTTCCAATTACCCGTACACGGAGTTCCCGAGTTTTATTCCGTCCACGTTCGGCTCCTGCCCGATGAAAGTCCATCGTAAGAAGGCCGAGCCGCCGCCTGCTGCTCGCGGGCAAATTGCTCGAGCTGCCCTTTACATGCAGTGGGCCTATCCGGAGCGCGTGAAATTATCCGAAAAAATGACCAAATTGATGTTGCGTTGGAATGAAACGTATCCGGTTTCGGCTTGGGAGTGCTTAAGAGCCAAACGTATCGAGTCTTTGCAAGGGAACGAAAATCCTTTTGTTAAAGAGCCCTGTCGTAAGGCAAAAATCTGGTAATCCGGTGTCTGATGCAAGACGCAAGAACGCTTTAAGGGAAGGCTCCGTTCTTTTTTCGGATTTCTTCGAGATTTTTTTTGAGTTGTTCAATTGTTTTGGCTTGATTGCGGACAAGCGTTTCTAAGCGGTTCAGCGATTCAGCGTACGGGTCTTTGTCACCGGGAACGACGCCGTATGCATTAAATCGGCTGTGATTTTTTGCGTCATCTTTTTTCTTGTGCACGGGACGCGCCGGAATACCGACGACCGTTGTGTTGGCTTGCACAGGGTTTAAAACAACAGCATTGGCGCCGACAATCGCGTTGTCTCCGACGGTAAACCCGCCGAGAACTTGCGCGCCGGCACCGATAACGACATTGCGACCTAAGGTTGGGTGGCGCTTTTCGCCTTTCCCGAACGATGTGCCGCCGAGTGTGACACCGTGATAAATCGTGCAGTCATCGCCCACTTCGGCCGTCTCTCCGATGACAAGTCCCGAACCGTGGTCAATAAAAACACGGCGGCCGATCTTTACGGCCGGGTGAATCTCGATTCCCGTAAGGAATCGAGAAACACCGCTGACGAAACGAGCCGTAACGAACCAGTTTTTTTTGTGTAACCAATGCGCCAGACGATGAATCACGATAGCGTGAAATCCCGAGTAGCAAAGAACAACCTCCAAGGGACCTCGGGCGGCCGGATCTTTTTGACAAATATTGGAAACGTCCTCACGCAGGTTAGCAAAAAAAGCCATGGCAACTCTCTTTTAGCGAGCGATAGAAAAGACCGGCATTGACAGATAGCGTTCACCTGTATCGGGAAGCAACACGACGATGGTCTTGCCGGCGTTTTCCGGTTTACGAGCAAGCTTTGTGGCGGCTGCTAAAGATGCTCCGGAACTGATGCCGACCAAAACGCCTTGGGTCTTGGCAATGTCTTTTGTCGCGGCAATGGCCTCTTCGTTTGTGACGGTCATGAATTCGTCAATAACAGACTGATCCAGATTCTCCGGGATAAAGTTTGCACCGATTCCTTGGATGCTATGCGGACCGGCATGCCCTTCGGTAATCAAGGGGGAGGAGGCCGGTTCCACAGCAACGATTTTGATCGTCGGCTTTTGGCTCTTTAAGTAGCGACCGACACCGGAAACGGTACCGCCCGTGCCGAAGCCGTCCACGAAAATATCGACGGTCCCGTTTGTGTCGCGCCAGATTTCCGGACCCGTTGTGCGTTCGTGAGCCGCCGGATTGGCCGGATTGTCAAACTGACTGGGGACGAAAACGTTCTGGATTGATTTTTTGAGCTCTTCTGTCTTCTCGAGTGTTCCCTTCATGCCTTTGGATCCCGGAGTCAGAACGATTTCCGCGCCGTATGCGGCAATGAGCGCTCGCCGTTCCACGCTCATAGTTTCCGGCATCACAAGGATGGCACGGTACCCTTTAGCTGCGGCAATCGAGGCCAGAGCAATGCCGGTGTTGCCGCTCGTCGGTTCGACAATGACCGAGCCCGGCTTCAGGAGGCCGCGTGCCTCGGCGTCTTCAATCATTGAAAGTGCGGCACGGTCTTTTGTCGAACCCGACGGGTTAAAGTACTCGAGTTTGGCAACAACCTTAGCGGCAAGGTCAAATTTCTTTTCCCAACGGATAAGTCGCAGTAGGGGAGTTCCTCCGATAAGTTCCGTGACTGATTGCGCGATTTTCATTTTTTGTTCCTTTCATTCAAAGTTAAAAAATGGGGGCACGTGCGAAGAGGGTTTAAAAAAGCCTCGAAAGACACATGTCCCCGAGGCGATTTTCAATTTGCTGCCGACGTTAGCGAATAAAACCGAACGCCCGCGCAAGTGCCGGGAGACACGACGGGAGTTGACAACATAGGCAGGGGACTTGATAGTCTCCGCGCTTCGTTTTCTCTGTCCGTTGGGTGTTTCTCACAGCACTTACCTTTCTTTTTCGGCGAAACCATATTCGCTTAACGGCACCTAGTGTAGGAGGCAATTCCCAGGAGTTCAATAAGGTTTTTGTTTTTTCGCAACAAGCATTTTTACCTAGGTGAAAAAATTCAACTTCTTGCTGAGCCCTTTATCTATGCGGCTTAAGGAAAGGAAATCGTCCAAATTGTTTTTTCGTTTTTTCAGATGTCGTGTATGATGCACTCCACGGACTTCGCCGTGGTATCGGTGAATTGGTCAGAATCTTTTTGGAGTGATACAAAGTGGGCCTTTTAACGGAAAAATCGGGTTTGAATCCGAGTTCCGACTTGAAAGCACCGAAAGCGTCGAGCTCTCGGTTGCCCTGCTTTAGCTCTGTTTCCCTGAACGTCCTCGTTTTTGGCGTCACTGCACGAATTACTGTAGTGGCAGTACTTGCATGCGCATTGGCAGCAGTCGCTGCAGTAGCAGCAAGGCTCGTTAAGGCCTGTGTCGTTTGGGAAGCTTTCCAACCTACCGCAACTGAAATGTAGATTCGAAAGAAACCTCAGAAATAAACGCATAAGCCTTTAACGGGATCCCGCTAAAGGCTTTTTGTTATATGACAGTTATCTGATAACGGAAACAAACGATCATGACAACACAACAAAAAAACTGCTTAAACGACTTTCACATGATTCGTCCCGTGCCTTACATGGGAGTGATTTGGGTTAATCACAAGGCGCAAGAAATGGGTTATGTTCCCGGGGATAAAACCTGGTGCAATCTCGGGCAGGGACAGCCTGAAGAGGGGCTCATTGAGGGGGCGCCGGAGCGCCTAAGACACTTGGCTCTTCTCAATCGCGATTATGCGTACGGACCCACCGGAGGCATTCCCGAGTTGCGTCAGGCTGTTGCCGACATGATGAATCGTCTGTATCGAGTCGGAAAAACCAGTCAATACGGACCGCAAAATGTGACTGTAGCGGGCGGCGGTCGTGTTGCCCTTACCCGTCTTTTTAGTGTTTTAAGTCGTGAGGCGAAGGTTCTGTACCGAAATCCGGATTACGCAGCGTATGAGGATTTGATGGGCTATCAAAAAGAACATCTGCAGTTTGTTTGTGAAAACACTCGTCCGGAAGACAACTTTAATGTTCGTCCCGAGAGACTTCGTGAACTTGTTGAGAAAGAAGGGGTGAATACGTTTGTGCTTTCAAACCCGAACAATCCGACCGGTGCACTTGTTTGCGGCAGCGACCTTAACGAATATTGTCAGATCGCACGAGAAAAACATATGCTCTTAGCGCTCGATGAGTTCTATTCACACTATGTGTATGAGGACAGCGAGGGCAAGACGCAACCCGTTAGTGCGGCGCGTTACATTCAGGATGTCGAGACCGACCCGGTTATCATGATTGACGGTCTTACAAAGAACTCACGGTATCCGGGATTTCGTGTCAGTTGGATTGTCGGACCGAGCCGCATCATTGAGGCGATTAATCGCGTCGCAAGCGCGATTGACGGCGGAGCTTCGGTGCCGATGCAGCGCTTGGCTTGCGAAGCCTTGCAGCCCGAGGTTCTCGATAAAGAGACGCGGGCGTCACAACACTGTTTTGCCCAAAAGCGCGACTATATCGTAAAACGTCTGAATGACATGGGAATTCATGTTGCTATGCCTCCGCACGGTGCGTTTTATGTATGGGCGGATATTTCCGACCTTCCCGAATCGATTTGCGTGGATGAAGACTTTTGTTTGAATGCACTTAAGTATCGTGTTTTGTCTGTCCCCGGACGCTTTTTTGACATTCGACCGACCGGCAATCGTACAAGTCCGGAACCGATGCGGCATTTTGTTCGCTTCTCGTTCGGCCCGAAGATGGCCGTTCTCAAAGAAGGGCTCGATCGCATTGAGAAAATGATTGAGGACAAGCAATGCCAACATCGTGCAGCGTAAAGAGGAGCCGGTAGCGTTTCACTGCTTGAAATTACGTATCTTCGGAAAAATCGATTGTACGCAGAGCAAGGAAAGTTGATATACTTTCGATCCATTTGTGTTTGTTAATTAAAGATTTTTTAATGAACTTTGATTTCGGAACGCTTGTTTTTCTACTGGTTCTCGTTTTCTTGAACGGGCTTTTTGCGATGAGCGAAATTGCCTTGGTTGTCAGCCGTAAAGCCAAGCTGACAGTCTGGGCCGACGAGGGCGATGCACGCGCTGAGCGCGTGATGCGAATCCAGTCTGATCCGACACGAGCGTTTTCTACAATCCAAGTCGGAATTACGTCAATCGGTATTCTTTCGGGTATCGTCGGCGAGTCGGCGTTGGCCGAACCTATTACGGCGGCTCTCGTTCGCCTTGGGATGCATGCAGACTACGCACATGTCGTCGGGCTCGCCGTCGTTGTTGTCTTAGTTACGTACTTTTCCATTGTTTTGGGAGAACTCGTTCCTAAGCGTCTCGGACAGACCTGTGCCGAATCCGTCGCGTGTCGTGTGGCCGGTCCCCTAAATGTTTTTGCGCTTTTGATGGCACCGTTTGTCAAGTTGCTTGCGGTCTCGACCGAAGTTGTTTTAAAGCCCTTCGGACTTGAGAAGGCCAAAAAGGACGACATGACCGAAGAGGAAATCCATGCACTGCTACAAGAGGGCGAGGAAAACGGCGTTATTGAGGAAAACGAAAGCGATATGGTCAAAAACGTTTTCGGCCTCGATGACAGACTTGCTACAACGGTTATGACGCCGCGTTGCGATATCGAATATATTGATCTGAACGATCCTAAAGAAAAGAGCATTGCCAAGATTTTAACTTCGCCACGCTCCAGACTTGTTGTCATCCGCGGAGACTTTAATCACGTTCTCGGATATTGCACTACGCGCGCCGTTCTAAGACAGTTGGTTGATAAGTCCGAGATGGATATCGAAAAGTGTATTTCGCAGGCTACCTTTGTTCCTGAATCGATTTCGGGGTTGGAGCTTTTGGAACATTTTAAGCAAACCAATGCCCCACTTTCGTTGGTTGTCGATGAGTACGGCGAGGTGGTCGGACTTGTGACGCCTCGGGATCTTTTGGAAACCATCGCCGGAGAATTTAAGCCGGAAGCTAATGATGAACCCGATGCCGTTTCACGTGCGGACGGGTCGTGGGTTTTAGACGGCACAATTGCTGTTCCCGAATTAAAAGACGAGTTGGAAATTACGGAATTGCCCGAGGAAGAAAACGCACACTACAACACGCTTGCCGGCATGCTTATGCTTATGCTGGAACGCGTTCCCAAGCTCGGCGATGTTGTTGTTTGGAGGAATTGGCGTTTTGAGATTACCTCAATGCAAGGAATGCACATCGATAAAGTACTTGCTAAACGTGTCACGGTGACGGCACCGGGGCCACAGGTGCCGAAGAAACAATAAAAACCGTCCGGCTCGTTAATAAAAAATGTCAGTCAGGGGAGAAGAATGAATACAGATTTTATCGACAGGCGATTCACACACATTACGATTGGTAAATCGACCATTACGAAGGTTGTTTTGGCAGAGGCCGTGATGGAACGTATTACCTGTTCACGTGCCGATGCCATGGAAATTGTCGACGCGATGTTTAATGAAATGATTCTGGCGATGGAGCAAGGGCGTGGTTTGAAGTTGTCTAATTTCGGAACATTCGAGCTTCGAGACAAGCGTTCTCGTCCGGGTAGAAATCCCCGCACGCTCGTCGATCACGAAATTCGTGCTCGTCGGGTTGTCATCTTTACACCGGCTCCTCTGATGCGAGAAGCGACGAAGGATCTTCCGGTTGGCTAATTGCCTCCTCATTGGTCAGTGTCTGTAAGCCTCCCTATTTCCGAGAGGCTTTTTTTTGACCGTTTTTTGGACGTTCTTCACCTATTTTGGGTAGTGATTAGATCTTTGAGTTTGTTGCGAAAAAGCCGCACAAGATCGGAAAGGACCTGATCTTTGAGGGAGAAATTTCTCCAGGCAAGGCAGACGCTAAAAGAAGGAAAATCAATCGGAGTGGGAAAATATTTTAGATGTGTTGTCTTTGCAATGAATCGAGCGGCATGGTCCGGCATAATCGTGATGCAGTCTGTCCCTGTTAGAAGATAAGGAATGGAGCTGAAATGTGATGTCGAAGCACGTATCCTGCGTCGCAGTCCTCGGCTCACCAATACGTCATCTACGATACCAAAGAACCCTGTGCGACTCACCATAATGTGATCATGGCTTAGAAGAGTTTCCATATCCATTGTGTCTGAATCGAAGGAAGCAGGATCAACGAGGCATCCGTAAGTGCCTTCGCCGATATTTGTCAGAGTGATTCCTTCTTGCGCGCATCCCCCCGATGTAATTGCTAAGTCTATTGAACGAGCAAGAAGCATTTCGGCGACTACATTGGAGTTGGACTGACGAAAATGAAGCCGGGTACAGTTCGGGATTCTTTTTGCTAGCTCAATCATGGTATTGCCAAGCGCAATCTCAAAATCATCCGACAGCCCTATTGTGATTGTTCGCCCCATGAACTCAGCTTGTTTGTTCTCGTGAAGTTGAAGGCTTGCGGTAAATCGATCTAATGCATCTTTTGCGAGTGGATAAACCTGATTGGCAAAAAGAGTTGGAGCCAAGCCGCGTCCGGTTCGAATAAAGAGAGAATCTTGGTACAGAGCGCGAAGACGGCGGAGATTTAGAGAAACGGCTGATTGCGTCAAATTAAGTCGTTGAGCGGCTCCGGTTGCACTTTTTTCTTCAAAGATGACTACGAAGACGCGTAGCAGGTTTAAATCAGTTGTGTTGATATTAATCATGCTGATATCTGATTTAGGCAAAAGTAACTAGTCACAGAAACGAGCATCCCAGATAATGCTTGAAGTAACGTTTGAAAGTCAAGTCGAATTTCGAATGTTTCTCGTTTTACGAAAAAGCACCATATGCAAAGGACGGCTACGGTTCTTGTTTGTGATGTATCTTTTGCTCATATCTAAAGGAGAAGTTCTATGAAGCGTCTTTTAACTTGTGCGCTAGCTGTTTTGAACATTGCGATGTGGACTCCAACGGCGGCGAACGCGGCAATTGAACTAAAACTCGGTCATGTATGCCCGGCAACGGGAGACCGTTTAGAACAGTCGGCTCAAGTGTTTAAAAAATATGTCGAGGAAAAATCCGGGGGCGAGATTGTCGTGAAAACATTTCCAGCTTCACAGCTCGGTGGTGAGCGTGAAATGCTCGAGAGCATTCAGATGGGCACATTGGAATGCGGAACGATCACGAATGCACCGTTTTCAAACTTT
>DHJT01000015.1 GCA_002404465.1 Sutterella sp. UBA4713
ACGGGTTTGTCCATCCCGACGATCCCGGCAATTTTCCTAAAGCATTTGGGCGGGGCGTCACTTGCTATGGGGCTTCTTTGTATCGGAGCAGGTTTGCGTCTTCAGGCTTTTCGGGGACACGGAGCTTTGATTGTCGCCTCTACGGTTGAACGCTTGATCCTCGTTCCTGCGATTGCATGGGGGATGGGAGCGGCATTCGGACTTTCTCCCGTACAAGCGGGCGTTCTTTTACTTTTTGCCGCACTTCCGACGGCGCAGTCTTGCTACGTGATGACGGCAACGATGCGGGGCGATGCGGCTTGCGTTGCCGGCGTGACGACAGCGCAGACCTTAGTTGCCATGGCGACGCTTCCTGTTTGGACGGCGGTTATCCAGTCGCTTGGCTAAAACAGGGTCAATTTCTCCTCGGAAAAGCAGAAAGCCTCATCCGTACGGATGGAAACAAGAATTACCCGTTCGTTTCGGCAGTAAAGTTCGACCTCGGAAAAACGAGAGCGGCTTTTCTGCCGTTCTTTTTAATCTCTTAAGACGCATCTTTTCTTAGGACAGTTATGAAACGAATTCTTTTTGCCGCGACAGCGGTGTTGGCCCTCGGCACACAAGCTTCTTATGCCGGCGGATTTATGCTCATGGAGCAGTCGGCGGCCGGAATCGGTCGTGCTAATGCCGGTGCCGGTGTTTTCGGCGACGACGCCTCTGCAGCGTGGTTTAACCCGGCCGGTATGACATTGTTGCAGGGGAAGCGCTTTCAGGCAGGCACGGCTCTCGGCGTCGTTGATGCCAAGTACGAAAGCAAAAACGGCGGCGCAAGCGACAACGCTTACGACGGCATTGTGCCTATCCCCTTCATGCACACGACGCTGCAGTTAACGGACTCCGTGTGGGCCGGTTTGAGCATTGCGGTTCCCTTCGGCATGCAAACCAAGTACAAGGATTCGTTTGAGGCCGGTGTCCGTGGTCTTTCTGCTAAGGTTCAAACAATTGACGTCAATCCGAGCATTGCCTTTAAGGTCAATGACATGTTCTCGGTTGGTGTCGGTGTTTCCGCGCAGTACGGGAGCAAGGAACTTAGAACCGGACAGAATTCGCAGATTAATAAGGTCAAAGGCTCGGATGTGGCTTGGGGTGTAAATGCCGGCATCCTGTTTAAGCCGCGCGACGATATGCGTTTCGGTTTGGCTTGGCGTAGTAGTGTCAAGCACGATTTGGACGGTCATATGTATATGCCGAGCGGAGTTACGTACGACACAACCGTACCTTTTAAAACACCGCAGACCGTTATTTTGTCGGGCGCATGGGATGTGAATCCGCAATGGACGGTGGCCGGAACTTTCCGTTGGTCGGACTGGTCGGTTTTCAAGACGTTGTCAGTCAATAGCAGGCAGGGAGGGGGGGCGCTCGCTACTACAGAAGAAAACTGGAAAGATTGCTACCTGTTTTCCCTCGGAGCGGATTACCGCTATAGCGACGCGTGGACGTTCCGCGCCGGTGCGGCGTATGAATCGAGCACTATTCGTGAGGACAAGTACCGTATGACGACCGTTCCCGATAGCAGCCGTCTGTGGCTTTCCGTCGGTGCCACATGGCATGCCAGCAAACAGCTGCAGTGTGATGTCGGGTACCTATTCTTGCATGCGCTCGAAAGCTCTCCGATTACAAAACTGGGACAAGATCGCAAGCCTACTGATGAAGTCTTTGGTGACTATAAGCGGACGAACGTACACATGTTCGGCGTTCAGGCCGTCTATAGCTTCTGATCGATTAATACAATTTTCCTGAGACGCTTGACCGCAGTGCTCCGAAAGGGGACTGCGGTTTTTTTAGAAATGCAACGAGCCTTAGCGGGAAGCGCTTGCGAGCCGCGTCAAGAGTCCGTAAAGTTAAAGCGATATGTATCGGAAAACGCAAGGAGAAACGATGAGGAACACGATCTTTCACTACATTCATCATGCCGCATTTTGGCTTGAAGCCGAAGAAAAAAAAGTGCTTTTCGATCCGTTTTTGGAAGGGAATCCCGAGGGGCTGACGGATAGAGATATCGATGCCGATTGGGTTTTCGTTTCACACGCGCATGCCGACCACTTAGGAAGTGCCTTGGAAATTGCGCAGCGCACCGGAGCGCCCATCATTTCCACGGCGGAAATTTGCGGCTTGGCAGGTCAAGCCGGATGCGCATCACACGCCATGCACATCGGCGGGACACACGATTTTCCTTTCGGGAAAGTGAGGATTACTCCGGCGTTTCACGGAAGCGGAGTAGCCGGAGGACATGCATGCGGCTTTATCGTGAATTTTTTCGGACTTCGTCTTTACTACGCGGGAGATACGGGCCTGTTCGGGGATATGAAGTGGCTTCGGTCTGTTGAGCCCTTTGATGTGGCCGTACTACCGATCGGTGACAATTACACGATGGGACCGAAAGATGCAGCGATTGCCGCGCGTTGGCTCGGCGCGCCGTTTGTGATCCCGGTGCATTACAACACGTGGCCCGTGATTGCGCAGGATCCGAAGGCGTTTAAGCAAGCAGTCGAAAAAGAGGGTGATGTTCGGGTTCTCGTTGTCGAGCCCGGTAAGTCCGTTCATTTGTCCTGAGGATTTGTGTCGGCCGGCGGTCGGTCGTCGCGTTCGCCGGCAACGCAAATCAAAACGGAAAGTGTCAGGGCAAATCCGAGCGCCGTAATCCAATAAAAGTAAATCATAGGTGCTCTCCTTTTAATACAGGTGCTTGTCGTTTTGGGCGATGTATTCGTCCGTGACTTTCCCGCTCATAACGTGATAGGCCCAGGCGGTGTAGCTTAGAACGAAGGGCATGAAAACAACGACGGCCACAAGCATGATTTCCAATGTTAGTTGGGAACTGCAACAATCCCAAACTGTAAGGCTTGAAGTCGGATGTGAGGAACTCGGTAAGACAAACGGGAACATGGCCACAAGAGGCGTCAAAACAATTGAAACGATTCCCAGTCCGCTGGCACAAACGGACGCTATGCTGCAGTGACGTCGCGCAAAGGCAATGATGCTTAACTCGGCGACAATGCCGATAAGGGGCAGGGCAAAAAGCGCCGGATAGCTTAAAAAGTTCGTAAGCCATCCGCCCGAGTAAATATCGACGGTTTTCGTGAGCGGCGTTGCCGGACCCGCAGGAGAAAGACCGATGCTGACGACGTATCCGTCGATTCCCAGATAGACCCAAAAGCCCGCCGCAATAAATAAAAGTGCCGTTACTGTAGCTGCGACGGAGGCGACAAGGGCAGCGCGGTATTGAAGGACGTCTTCGGTTTTCAATAGTAACCAGCAGGCTCCGTGAACGACAATCATCGAAAGGCTGACAAGGCCGCACAGGAGTGCAAAGGGATTCAGAAGCCCCCAGAAACTTCCTGTGTACGTCACCCGCATTGTTTCGTCAAAATGGAAAGGGACTCCGATAAGAAGATTCCCGAAGGCCACGCCGAAAATCACCGGCGGAACGGCAGAACCGGCAAAAAGTGCCCAGTCCCAACTTGTACGCCATTTTTTGTCCGGGAGTTTGCTCCGAAAGTCAAACCCGACCGGTCGTAAGATGAGTACGGCAAGCACGATGAGCATGGCCCAGTAAAAGCCTGAAAAGGTGACGGCATAGACCAAAGGCCAAGCGGCAAAGATGGCGCCGCCCCCTGTTAGGAGCCAAACTTGATTGCCGTCCCAGTGAGGGGCTACGGCGTTAATCATGCATCGACGCTCCGTGTCATTTTTCCCGAGGAAAGGCAAGAGTGAACCGACGCCCATATCTTGGCCGTCCATGACGGCAAAACCTGCAAGAAGAACACCGATTAAAAGCCACCAAATGAATTTGAGGATTTCATAATCAATCACGGTTATTTCCTCCGGGTTAGGCTTTGCGTTCGAAAAAATAACGACCGGTGCCGAGTGAGCTCGGACCGAGTCGGGCAAAACGTGTCATGAGCCACAACTCGACCACAAGCAATGTTGAGTATAGAAGGACGAATCCGCCGATGGAAAACGCTAAGTCGGTTGCCGAGAGGGAAGAGACGGACAGGTCAACCGGTAATACTTCGTAGATAGTCCAAGGTTGGCGTCCGTATTCGGCGACAAACCAGCCGAGTTCACAGGCAATCCATGGAACAGGAAGTGAAAACAGCATGATGCGCAAAAACCCTTGGTGCTGCGCGATGGTGTCTTTAATGCTATGAACGGTTGCGAGTAAGAAGATGAAAAGGCAAATGAGCCCGCAGATAACCATGATCCGAAATGACCAATACATCGGAGTGACGGCAGGAATGGTCGATAAGGCTGCCTGTCTTACTTGCTCGGGCGTTGCCTGTGAGATGTCGGATGTGTATTTTTTTAAGAGCAGGCCGTACCCAAGATTGGCTTTAACCTCGTTAAAACGTTTTTGCAGATCTTGGTCTCCCGGTGATTTACGTAACTCTGTCAGAAGCTCAACGGCCTGGGCGCCTTCGATGATGCGACCTTGTGCCGTTTCAACCAAGGGGTTGATTCCCGGGATTTCTTGGCTTGTCGAGCGCGTGCCCATCAGTCCGAAGAGCCAGGGGACGGAAATCTCATAATCGTTTTTGCGTTCGGCCTCGTTGGGAACGGCGAAAATCGATAGCGGAGCCGGTGCCTCGTGGGTTTCCCACACCGCTTCTATGGCGGCAATTTTTGTCGGTTGGTTTTGAGTGACGAGATAGCCGGACTCGTCTCCCATATGGAGCGTAAAAATCGTAGCCATTAGACCGAAAACAGCTGCAACCTTAATGGAACGCTTGGCAAATGCAATATCGCGTCCGCGAATAAGATAAAAGGCTGAAACGGCCAGTACGAAGATAGCGCCTGTCATGTAGCCGGCATTAATGGTATGCATGAATTTGGCCTGTGCCCACGGGCTTGTAACGACAGACCAAAAGTCGGTTGTTTCCATGCGCATGGTCAAAAAGTTAAAGTCGCTGCCGGTCGGATACTGCATCCAGGCATTGGCAATGAGAATCCACAGGGCCGACAGATTCGAACCTAATGCCATCAGAAAGGTCACGAGCAGGTGTTTTTTCTTGCTCAAACGGTTCCAGCCGAAAAAGAACAGGCCGACGAATGTCGATTCTAAGAAGAAGGCTAAAAGCCCTTCGATGGCAAGCGGAGCTCCGAAAATGTCGCCGACGTAGTGTGAGTAGTAGGCCCAGTTCGTCCCGAATTGAAATTCCATGGTAATGCCTGTGGCAACACCCATGGCAAAGTTAATACCGAAGAGCTTGCCCCAAAAACGGGTCATATCCCGATAGATTTCCCGGTTTGTCACAACGTAGCAACTTTCCATAATGACCAAAATGAAGGAAAGTCCGAGCGTAAGCGGCACAAACAGAAAGTGGTACATGCTTGTGACGGCAAACTGCAAGCGAGATAAGTCGACGAGAGTGGATGAAATCATGGTCTTTCCTGACGAGAGACTGCGGAGGCCGCGGGTTGACCTAAAAGACCGGCTGCAACGTTTTCCGGCGTTTGAGCAAGACGCTTACCGGGAGTGAAAAAGCAAAGCCACAACAAGAAAATGGCAATAATTTTCAGGCACAGTACCGTTCCGACCGGCTTTATAAGACCGGTCGGTTTTTGACGGGGCATGTCCTTGAAAAGTCGTCGCATAAGCCTTAACTCCGCTTTGATTTTAAAAGAAGAAAAGACTTGTTGGCCAATAGTTAGGGTTTATGAAAAGCATTGGCAAAGGCGCGTGCCATCGCTGAGTCCGGACGCGACACGTGATGCGTCGTATCACGCGCCTGGGAGGCATCGCTCTTTTCACGGCGCACGAACTTTTCAGTTTTTTTGCGTTGAACTTTTTCTTCGATGCGTTTCCCGTGTGAGGAGGTCGGAGCTTTTCCCGTAGAAACTTTTTTGGTCTCCGGTGCAATTTTCATCGACAGAGCTGCTCGGCGTCTTTCGAGATCGACACTTAAAACACGAACTTTGATGATTTGTCCGACGTGAACGATTTGTCGCGGATCACGCACAAAGCGAGAAGACATTTCGGAGATGTGCAGCAACCCGTCCTGGTGCACACCGATGTCGACGAAGGCCCCGAAGGCCGTGACGTTCGTGACGACGCCTTCGAGAACCATGCCGGCCGTCAGGTCTTTTAAGGCCCGAACGGCATCGTCAAAACGTGCGGCCTTAAACTCCGGACGCGGATCGCGTCCGGGTTTTTCCAGCTCTCGGAAGATGTCTTTGACGGTCGGAACCCCGAACCGATCGTCGGTAAAGTCGCTTGCCTGAAGCTTAGATAAAGC
>DHJT01000035.1:0-1754 GCA_002404465.1 Sutterella sp. UBA4713
GTCGCGTGGAAGTGCGTTTCCCCGACCCTTTAGCAAATCCTTACCTGGCTTTCTCCGCGATGCTGATGGCCGGTCTTGACGGTATTCAAAACAAGATTGATCCGGGCGACCCTGCAACAAAGAATCTCTATGACCTTCCCCCCGAAGAAAACGCCAAGATTGCCGTCGTATGCGCTGACTTGCAAGAAGCTGTCGATGCTCTTGCGGCCGATCGCGAGTTTTTAACCCGAGGGGGTGTATTCTCCGACGATTTGATCGATAGCTACCTGGAGCTTAAGCGTCGTGAGATTTCACAATACCGTCAGACGGTTCAACCTTGTGAATATGCGATGTACTTTGCACTGTAACGGATAGGAAAGGATGTCAGGAGACATGACACCGGACTATGCAAGGTTGCTGGAAAAGTCTTTGGCAACGGGTGTTGTTCTAACGGACAACGCCGGGCGTATCCTTTGGTGCAATGAAGCGGCAGAGACGCTTTTCGGCGTCTCCGGAAGGAGTTTGATCGGATCCGATGCGTCGCAGTTCTTCCCTCCCTTAAAAGACTGGATTCGGGGATTGCATGCCGACTCCGAGAAGCCGGTGCCTTGCAGCGCTCTCGTGCGGTTAAGTCCGGTCGCCGGAACTCCGAAAAGTTCTGTCCTTGCCGTGCTTTCTGTTCCGGAGCCCGGAAAGCTCCTTTTGGAAATGAGTGAGGCCGAGCAAGCTTTTACACTCGACCGCCAGGAACAAAAAGAGGGGCTAAGTGATGCCAGTCGCGTCCTATTGCGCAATCTCGCGCATGAAATTAAAAATCCTTTAGGAGGGATTCGCGGGGCGGCGCAATTGCTGGAAACCGAACTACCGGATCCTTCGCTCAAAGAATTTACCGGTGTCATCATTCGCGAGTCCGATAGATTGCGTACGCTTGTCGATCGTCTCCTGGAGCCTTATCGGGACGAGCGCCATGTCACAAGCGTGAACTTGCATGAGATTCTCGAAAGCGTACGCAACTTGGTGTCGGCGGAATTTCCTGCAGGCCTTACGGTTGTGCGCGATTACGATGTGTCGGTTCCGACTTTTCAAGCCGACCGTGAACAGTTGACGCAAATCTTTTTAAATCTCATGCGAAATGCAGCACAAGCCATGGAAGACCGTATTGCCGCCGGTTCGGCACGTATCACGCTTAAAACGCGAGTTGCTCGCGGTGTCGTGATACGGCGTCATCGGTGTCGGCTCGCGGTTGTTATTGACGTCATAGATAACGGTCCGGGGGTAGACCCGGCAATTCGGGAAAAGATTTTTTATCCGCTTGTCACAACGCGAGCCCACGGCACGGGCCTGGGACTGTCGATTGTTCGCACGTATGCCGAGCGTAACGGCGGTGAGGTGGAACTGGAAAGTGAACCGGGACGCACGAATTTCCGGATTCTGTTGCCGCTTCAAATGCAAAGTCAAGGGAGACTGTAAATGCCTTCGATTTGGATTGCAGACGATGACCGGTCGATTCGCTGGGTTTTAGGGAAGGCCTTAGAGCGCGAAGGGATGACGTATCGCCTTTTTGAAGATGCCGCATCTGTCTTAGAGGCTCTTAAAGACGAACGTCCTTCTGTTCTTGTGTCCGATATCCGCATGCCGGGGATGACAGGGACGGACCTTTTGGGCGGCGTTAAAGCAAAGTATCCGGAACTTCCCGTCATCATCATGACCGCGTTCGGTGATCTTGAAAGTGCCGTGACGGCTTTTGAGGGCGGTGCCTATGAGTATTTGGCCAA
>DHJT01000035.1:1836-16735 GCA_002404465.1 Sutterella sp. UBA4713
TGTCGCAACAACCCGGAGACACGAGAAAGTGCACCCGGCATAGCCTCGGAAATTGTCGGGCAGTCGCCTGCGATGCAAGAACTCTTTCGGGCAATCGGGCGTCTTTCGCAAAGCCATGTGACGGTGTTGATTACAGGTGAAAGCGGAACGGGAAAGGAACTTGTCGCCCGCGCCCTGCATCGACACAGCCCGCGAAAAAATGCGCCTTTTATTGCCATTAATACGGCAGCTATCCCAGCAGACCTTTTGGAAAGTGAACTTTTCGGACATGAAAAAGGTGCTTTTACGGGAGCGACCGAACAACGCATCGGACGCTTCGAGCAAGCTCGGGGCGGAACGCTCTTTTTAGACGAAATCGGCGATATGCCCATGTCGATGCAAACGAAACTCTTGCGCGTTTTATCCGATGCAAGTTTTTATCGCGTGGGCGGAAAGACCTTGGTGCATTCGGATGTGCGCGTCATTGCAGCGACGAACCAAAATTTAGAAGAGCGGGTGCGTGAGGGGCTTTTTCGCGAAGACCTATATCATCGGTTAAACGTTATCCGACTGCGTCTGCCGCCGCTACGGGATCGACCGGAAGATATCCCAGCCTTGGCTGAACATTTCCTCATGCTTTCCGCAAAAAGTCTTAAAACGGAGAAAAAGTATTTATCTGAGAATGCGTGTGAGCGAATCAAGGCATTTGCGTTCCCGGGTAATGTTCGGCAGCTTGAAAATCTTTGCAACTACCTGACGGTCATGGCGCCCTCGCAGGTCATCGAGGCGCAAGATCTCCCGGCCGAATTTAATGAAGACACACGCCCTGGGGCACTCGGCGGCAAGACTCTGTCGGACGAGGACGGCTGGAAGGGCGCATTGCGCCGTATAGCGGACGAGAGCCTTAAGGCCGGCAAGCCCGATTTGATGGTTTCCTTAACGCGGGAATTTGAAACGGTGCTTTACAAGACAGCCTTGGAAGCAACGCACGGAAAGCGCATCCTCGCGGCAAAAAAACTCGGGGTCGGGCGCAATACGCTAACGCGTAAACTCAAAGAGCTCGGGATCGGCTATGCCGATACGTAACATCGCTTCGATCGGAGACGTTGAGCACGCGCTTTGCTCTTTAGGAGCAAAATCGCCGCACATCCGACGGATTTTTCGTGCGTGGTTCGGACGCGCTACTTGGGATGCTCCGTCTCATGGCGCGTATCCGAAGACTCTTGCGGCTGCTCTCCCGAGTGTGCGGGAGACATTAGAAGGACTCGGGCACGTCATTGTCGCGCAGGGAGCGGGGGATGCCCGAAAACTTTTAATCGGTCTTCAAGACGGACAGTGTGTGGAAACGGTCTTACTTCCGCGAGATGCTCTTTGCGTGTCCACACAAGTCGGGTGTGCCGTCGGGTGCTTGTTTTGTCGAACGGGGATGAGCGGTCTTGTTCGTCAGTTAACAAGTGCCGAAATTGTTTTTCAAGTCAGAGAGGCTTTGCAAATCAATTCGCACATTAAAAAAGTGGTTTTCATGGGCATGGGGGAGCCCTCGCATAACCTGAAGAACGTTGCCGAAGCAGTCTTGTTTTTAGGGGAGAATCTCGGATTTGCCCACAAAGAGATTGTGATTTCTTCTGTCGGCGATAGGCGGTTATTTGACGCGATGTCGACCTGGACCGTAAGACCGGCCTTCGCTCTTAGCCTCCATACGACGGACAACGCAAAGCGTCGAACACTTTTGCCGCACGCGCCGGATGTTCCCGTGGAAGAGCTCATTGAAAGAACTCTTCATTATGCAGAAAAAACCAAATATCCGGCACAAATCGAGTGGACGCTTATCGAAGGTGTCAACGATAGCGCCGAAGAAGTCAAGCGCTTGGCCGAGTTACTCAATCCTCGTTTGGCGATGGTGAACTTTATCGCCGTCAATGCCGTAACAGGCTCGCCTTTTAAAAGACCATGCTCCTTGCACATGCAGGACCTTATTACAATTTTGCGCTCACAGGGATTCGTGGCGACGCTCCGCGAAAGCGCCGCCCAAGAGATTGAAGGCGGATGCGGACAGTTGCGGGCTCGCGTTTTAGGAGAAGATATTAATGGCTCGCCGTAAACAAAAATTCAGTCGTGAAAAGGCCCGTACGATGTGGCTTGCCTGGAGTGCCTGGCTTTTTATCGGGGGAATCTTCGTTTTCGAAGACACACAAGGTGGTACGGGGTGGCTTACCTGGACTATGACGGCACCCTTTTGGCTTGCGTTTATCCTCTGGCCTTTTTTATGGGCGTATCTCGCCACGCGCCGCAATCCGGAGTACGTGGAAATCGATGACGACATTCACGCAGGGGATGTGGTGTGTCGCCTCGTTCAAAAGGACGGAACGCGGTATGCGGAAAAAGCCTCTCTTGATGCGGCGTTTGACCCAAAAGGCAAGCTTCCGACGACAACCCTTGAAGGCGGAGACGAAAAGTTTGTCCCGATTGAGGCGCTTCGAGATCTTGCGAAAGACAACACAAAGCTTCGGTCGTGGTTGGCGGTTGTCGATTCGGTTGCCTCTCCCCGTACCTACTACTGAGCGTTATCGGTTGTTGCTGCTATCCACGGGATCAAATGTAATTTGAATGGTCCTCGGAAGAACTTTACCGGCTTCGGCGGGCGGGAAGGGATTGCACCAGCGAATGGCGCTTTCCACGGCCGCATCAAAGGCAGGAAGCCCCGAGCTTTTTTCCAGTGTCGGGGGTTTTGCTTGAGATCCATCGGGCAATAGGTACACCGTATAGACCGCTTGCCGTTCTCCGCTTTTAAGCCCCGCCGGCACCTGAAAGATAATGCGCGAACGGAGCATAGCAATGACTTTCGCGACATAGTTGGCTTGCCCGAAAGCGCCGGCATTGGGTGTTGTAACGCGCATGTCGCCCGTCGTTTTACCGACGCGTTCGGCGTTTTTGACCGGGGAAGCCCCGAGAATACGGGCAAGTTCTTCTTTTCTCAGTTCCTCCTGGCGACGCCTTTCCGCTTCCTCACGTCTCTTTTTGGCTTCTAAGGCACGTTTTTGTTCTTGCAGTTTTCGCTCTTGTTCAAGTTTTTTACGCGCCATCTCCTCGAGTTTTTTTTGCTTTTCTTCCTCGGCTAAACGAATCTGCGCTTCGCGGTCGATGCGTTCCTGAATCTCTTCTTGTGTCGGTTTTGTGACAGCCGGCTCCTCGGGCATGACACTTTCTTTGACATGGGGTTTTACGGTCTCTGTGCTCGCACTTTCCGGAGCCCAGAGCTCGGCGGTAAACGTTACCGGTTCCGTGTTCCATTGAAAAACCGTAATGAGACCGAAAATTAAAACCGCATGTGCTGCAAGTGCGGCCACAAACCCCAAGGGTTTGTCGGTAAAGCGCTCGTTTTTTGCTTTTAAGGGCGTTACGGTCTTTTTCTCGTCAGCCATTGCTTTTTTCCTAGCGCTTGGCGTTTTCCAGTTGCAAAGCAAGACCGACGCGTGCAACGTCGGCTTTCTGCAGCGTTTTCATCACGTCGATGACTTTCCCGTAATTGACGTCCTTGTCGGCGGCAATGACAACGGGCGTCGTTTGAAGAGAGCCTTGTGATTTAATGCGTTCAATAAGCGTGCCGACCGTCACGGGTACGAGATGTTTGCCGGCGCGCACGGAAATCTTACCGTCGGCGTGTACGACAACTTCCACGGCTTTGTCCGGGGCTTTGCTGGCTTTTTGCACGCTCGGTAGATTGACAACCGAAGGATTGACAAAGGGTGCGGCGACCATCAGGATGACGACCAAAACAAGCATGACGTCGATGTAAGGCACGACGTTCATCTCGCTCATCATGCGTCGTCTCGTGTGTTTGCCAAGAGACCTTAGGGACATAGGACAAACTCCTAGCGCTTAGCGCTGCCGCGCCAGAATGTTCATGAATTCTTCCGAGAAACTGTCGAAGCGGTTCGTGATGCGGTCAAGACGTGTCGCAAACGTGTTGTAAGCAGCAGTGGCCGGAATGGCGGCAAACAGGCCGATTGCTGTCGCAACAAGCGCCTCGGCAATGCCCGGAGCCACAACGGCAAGCGAGACGTTTTCCAGCGTTGAAAGTCCCGTAAAGGCGTTCATGATGCCCCAAACCGTGCCGAACAGGCCGATATAGGGCGAAACCGAACCGATGGAGGCCAGTAACGGAAGACCCCGTTCCAGGTCATCGATTTCGCGCTGAAATGCCGCACTCATGCCGCGTCGAACCCCAGAGAGCATTTCGGCTTCCGGTTTGTCCGAGAGTTTTAAGAATTCGGTCATCCCGGCGACAAAGATGCGTTCTTCGGAGCTGGTGCGGTTCGTGCGGGATGTGGCCGTTTCAAGGAGTTTGGTTAAGTTTGCGCCCGACCAGAACCGTTGTTCGAATGCATCGGTTTGGCGCAACGTGCGCGAGAGCACGATCCACTTACTGAAAATTGTGGCCCAACTGGCAAGGCTGGCAAGAACCAAAATCGCGAGCACGCATTGGACAACAGGTGAAGCGTTCATCACCAAGGTGACAATGGACAGATCTGCGGAGGCATTCATTTGTTTTCATCCTCAGGCAAGAGGTAAGACTTAAAGAGCAAAAGAGCGTTCGGGGAAAAGGCAACTGGACGACCGGTTGAGGTATCGACGAGCCCCAAACGCACGTTCGCCGTCGTTAAAAGAGTTTGATCGCGCCAGACGGTTTGCTCGACGACAAACGAGGCGGGCTTAAGGGCAATTAACCGTGAGCGTACCGTCACGGTGTCATCGAGACGTGCCGGACGCTTGTAGGCAATTTCAAGATTGGCCACAACAAGTGCACGGTGTTTTTCAAATAGGAGCGCATCTTGATTCAGACCTAAGGATCTTGCCCACTCCGAACGGGCGCGCTCCATCCAACGGATGTAATTGGCGTGGTACACGATGCCGCTTGCATCGGTATCTTCCCAATACACGCGTATTGTCAGTGAAGGAATCGGATTTGTCATGCTAAGGAGAAAAAACGGTTTCCCGAAAATGAAAAAAGCGAAACAAAACTGCTTTTTAACTCAACACGTCATTGCAATCGGGCCAAGGCGAAAGTATATTGAATAGTCGTGTATTTTTGTTTGTCGAGCGGTTCGATTTTGTTAGCTTGCCGGGAGTGGCAATGACTTGGCCAAAAGGTGTGCGCCAAGGAGTCGGGCTTTTACTGGCCCTTTTCCTTGTGACAACGTCGGGATGTCGGGAGGTTTTAAATGCCCCGCGTCCGCTTTCCGAGTATGCGACGAATACGGTTTTTTCAACGTTTGCCTTAAGCCCGAAAACGCTGGATCCGCAGGTCTCGTACTCGCAAGGAGAAAGTGTATTCGTTTACCTGACGTACGAGCCTCCGTACGCATATCATTATTTAAAGAGGCCGTTTACGCTCACGGCCCGCTCGGTTCAGTCGGTTGTTAAGCCCGTGTATCTGGACAGAGAAGGGAAGGTTCTTTCGGATACCTCTCCGGTTGATGCCATTGCCGTGAGCCGCTACACCTTAAAAGTCAAACCCGGCATTTTCTTTGCTCCGCATCCGGCTTTTGCGAAAGATGAAACGGGATTCTTTCGCTATCACAGACTTTCGGAAGACACGGCCGCTTCCCTTGTCAGTCCTTTGGATCTTCCTTACAAAGGGACGCGGGAACTGACGGCACAAGACTTTGTTTATGCCATCAAGCGCATGGCAAGCCCGAGAATCGTTTGCCCGGTACTGCGTGTTTTAGGCGAACACATGCCGGGCCTTACCGAACTTGCAAAAAGGCTTCGCGCGAAGGAGGCGATAAGCCCTCAGGCCTGGCTTGATCTCCGAGATGAGCCCTTAGAAGGTGTTCGTATCGTGGATCGCTGGACCTTTGAAATTGACGTCAAAGGCAAATACCCGCAGTTTTCCAACTGGCTTGCGATGAACTTTTTCGCACCGGTACCCTGGGAAGCCGAAGCCTTTTACGCCAATGAAAAACTCAGAGAAAACAACATCACGCTTGACTCTTGGCCAGTGGGAACCGGCCCATACTACTTGGCTCTCTCACGACAAAACCGCGAACATATTCTGAAGAAAAACCCTCTCTTTCATACAGTGCTTTATCCGTGTGAAGGAGAGGAATCCGACGCAAAAGCCGGGTTCTTGAAAGATTGCGGGAAAAAACTGCCGCTCACCGATCGCATCGTTTTAACGATTGAAAAAGAATCGGTTCCGACAACGTCTAAATTCCTACAGGGTTTTTACGACAGTCCCGAGATTACGCGTTTGGATGTCGGACAGGGATTTATCACGGCCGCACTTGATAATCCCGAGAAAGGAAAGCTTTATCAAGAACGGCGTCTTCAATTTCCTAAAACCGTCGGGTCGAACATAACCTACTTGGGATTTAATTGGCTTGATCCTGTCGTCGGAGGAGGGAAAACGCCCGAACAGGCGCGTCGCAACCGTCTTTTGCGCCAGGCCGTGAGTATCGCCTTAAATTGGGAAGAAAAAATTTCCATCTTTAACGTCGGGCAAGGAATGGCCGCCTCCGGTCCCTTGCCGCCCGGACTTTTCGGTTGGCGCCCTGAGTCGCCCGCCGCTTTCAATCCCGTTGTTTATAAAAAAGATGCCACAGGACGCGTGCATCGACGTGGTATCGATGAGGCCAGGCGCCTGTTAAAAGAGGCCGGATACCCGGACGGCCGCGATGCTAAGACCGGTCGGCCTCTGGTACTCAATTTTGATTGGCAAGGGGCATCTGCCGGGGCTCGTTCCTATTTAGAGTGGGTCACGCGTCAATTTGCCAAGCTCGGAATTCAATTGGAAATTCGGGCGACCGATTACAATCGCTTCCAAGATAAGATGCAAAAGGGCGCTGAGCAAATTTACGTCTGGGGGTGGCTTGCGGACTATCCGGATGCCGAAAACTTTCTTTTCCTTTTGTACGGAAAGAACGGCAAGGTGGCTTACGGAGGAGAAAATGCCTCCAACTACGTCAATCCCGAGTACGACCGTCTTTTCGAAACGATGCGGTATTTGCAAGACGGCCCGGACAAAGCGCGCCTGATTGATCGGATGATTACCATTGTGCAAGAAGATGCGCCTTGGAGTTTCGGGACGTTTTCGACGGCGGTCGCTGCTGCGCATCACTGGGTCAAAAACCTAAAACCGACGCAGATCGTGCAAGACCGCTTGATGTATGTCGGTATTGATGCTTCCGAGCGGTATGCTGCCGTTCGCGCCTGGAATAAGCCCGTGCTGTGGCCTTTGGCTGTCTTTGCCGGGTTTATCGTGTTCTTTTTGTTCGGGGTGCGCCATGTTTTGAAAAAACGCGCGCGACGCCGAGAGAGTCAGGGAAGTCAGAGATGATTGTCTACATGATTCGTCGCGCTTTTTACGGCATACTGATTTTGCTCGGCGTGAACCTGATTACATTTGCTCTCTTTTTTTCCGTTAATACACCGGATGATATGGCACGGCTCTCGCTTGGCGGAAAGTACGTCACTCCCGAGTTGATTGCCTCTTGGAAAACGACGCACGGTTACGATAAACCGCTTTACTGGAACGCGGCACAATCGGGAATGGAAAAAATGACAGATACCGTGTTTTACACGCGTTCCGTGCCGCTTTTAAAGGGCGATTTCGGTTTGTCCGATGCCGGTCGCAGTATCAATCGCGAGATCGCCGAACGTATCGGTCCGTCGCTCGCTCTTGCCGTGCCGACGTTTGTTCTGGGTTTATTTGTCGTTATTGTGTATTCTCTTTTGTTGGTCCTTGTCAGGCGAACTCGTCTTGAGTGGGCCGGCGTTGCTTTCAGCGTCCTTGTCATGAGCGTTTCCGGCCTTTTTTATATCATCCTCGGGCAGTGGCTTTTCTCTCGCACGCTTCGCCTTGTTCCTGTTTCAGGCTTTGCGGACGGTTGGGCGATGACGTCCTTCCTTGTTCTGCCGATTTTAATCGGTGTCTTTTCGCGCTTAGGCAGTGATGCGCTCCTTTATCGATCGCTTTTTTTGGAAGAGGTCGGAAAGGACTACGTGCGAACGGCGCGAGCCAAAGGGGCAAGCGAGGAGCGAGCTCTTTTTTGCCACGTCCTGCGAAATGCCTTGTTGCCGATTTTAACGAGCACGGTTTCCGTTATTCCGATGCTTTTTATGGGATCGCTTGTGATGGAAAATTTTTTTGCTATTCCGGGCTTGGGGTCCTATACGATCGATGCGATTAACGCCCAGGATTTTTCGATTGTGCGAGCGATGGTTTTCTTGGGGACCGTAGCCTACGTGGTAGGACTTACGCTCACAGACATTACCTACGCGCTCGTCGATCCGCGGATTCGGTTTAAATAAGAGGACGAGGTTGATGCCGCGCTTTGTTTTCCTTTATACGGACGCCGTGATTTGGCTGGTGATGCTTGTCATTGTGCTTTATGCGTGGCACGCACGACGCACACCCGAGCTTGCCGCTAAATGGAAAAAGCTCGCGTCGAACAAAACGGCGCTTTTTTGTGCCGGCCTTTTAAGTGTCTTTTTTACTGTTGCTTTGACCGATAGTCTTCATTTCAGGCCGCGTTTGGAAACGCCGATTTCCCAAGCCGTTATCTATGCTCCGAAGACTGTTTCGGTTTTGGATTTTTACGTTGCAGAACACATTGCCGGAACGGAACGCAGTTATTCGGCTCCGTTTTCGTTGTTCGATTGGGATAAAACAACGGAGATCGTTGATGACAAGCCCGTGCGCCGCTTTGCGCGTTTAACGGGCGCCTCGCCGACGGTCTTGCCCGAGGGAAAAACCCGTGCCCTTTGGAGCGATTTCGGGCGAGGTGTTGCGACAGGCTCCGGTCTAAGTCTTTCCCTTCTTGCAATCGTTGCGGCTTTGCGACGGCGAAGGTCCGAAAGTATTTTTCAAAGCGCAAGGCGTCTTGTCGGAGACAAAAATCCGCTGAGTCCGGTTCTTTGGGTTTGGATGGGCGCATTTTTCGTGGTCGGACTTCTTTGGGCTTTGTGGCCTTCTTGGCACATTTTCGGGACCGATGCCGTCGGCAATGACGTGCTTTTAAGTGCTCTCAAATCTGTTCGGACCGGGGTTGTCATCGGAACGCTTGCGACGTTTTGCATGCTGCCGCCGGCTATCCTTTTAGGGATTACCGCCGGATACTTTAAGGGATGGATTGACGACATCATCCAGTACGTTTACACGACGATTACCTCCATTCCGTCGGTACTGTTAATTGCCGCTTCCGTCTTGATGATTCAGGTTTTTATCGACACGAACCCGACATTGTATGAAACGGGACTTGAGCGGGCGGACTTAAGACTTTTTTCGCTTTCCGTCATTATCGGAGTGACAAGCTGGGCAGGGCTTGCGCGTCTTTTACGGGCCGAAACAATGAAACTAGCGGAAACCGACTTCATCACGGCGGCAAAGTCATTCGGAGTTTCGCCTTTTCGTATCATGGAGCGTCACATTTTTCCGAACGTAGCGCACATCGTGCTCATTGTGGCGGTTTTGGATTTTTCCGGCATTGTTCTTTATGAGGCGGTTCTCAGTTATGTCGGCGTGGGCGTCGATCCGGCGATGGCCTCTTTCGGGAGCATGATCAATTCAGCTGCCTCCGAGATGGGGCGTAGCCCTGTTGTATGGTGGAATCTCACGGCCAGTTTGCTTTTCATGATCTCCCTTGTTTTAAGTGCCAATTTGTTTGCTTCCGGTGTTCGGGAAGTTTTCGACCCGAGGGTAAGAAGGGAGACAAACCGTGCTTGAAGTGAAAAATCTATCGGTAGCCCTTGCTGATTCCAAGGAAAATCGTCACGTCGTTGGCAATGTCTCCTTTGCCGTTCGTCCCAATGAAACGTACGCTCTTGTCGGAGAATCGGGATGCGGCAAATCGATAACGGCCCTTTCGATCATGCGCCTTTTGCCCGACGGACTTGCCGTTCAGGGCGGACAGGTTCTCTGCCGCGATAAAGACATCTTTTCTTTGACCGAGCGCGACATGAACGGCGTACGCGGAGCAGGAATATCACTTATTTTTCAGGAGCCTGCGACCGCTTTAAACCCTGTGATTCGTGCAGGAGATCAAATTCGCGAAGTGCTCCTTTTGCACCGAGACACATGCCGAGATACGTCGTTTAAAGCGGTTTTGTTCTGGCTTAAACGGGTCGGATTTGACGATCCCGTGCGTATTGCTCAGGCATTTCCTCATGAGTTATCGGGCGGACAAAAACAGCGCGTCGTGATTGCCATGGCTTTGGCCGCATCGCCCTCGATTGTCATTGCCGATGAGCCGACAACGGCCTTGGATGTGACGCTGCAGGCGCAAATTCTCGATTTGCTCAACGACTTGAAGAGAGAACGGCGATTAGCACTGCTACTGATTACGCACGACTTGGCTCTTGTAAAACGGTACGCCGACAGGGTCGGACTGATGTATGCCGGACAAATTGTCGAAGAGGCGTGTGTTGACGCGTTTTTCGCAAATCCGCTCCATCCGTATGCCGTAGGTCTTTTGCGGGCCGTTCCCGGAAATCAGGATCGAAAAGTGCCGTTAACGGGGATTCCCGGCGTTGTGGCGGGCGCTGGTGAAATTTCCTCCGAATGCCCTTTCGCGCCTCGGTGTTGCGTGAAAGAAACTGTGTGTACACGAGGGTCCGTTCCGATACGCTCTGTCGGGGGAAACCACCTTGTGCGCTGTCATTTCCCCGGTAAGAGGGCCAAAGAGTCGGTTTTTTCCCCGACGCAAGAGGCCGTGATCGGGAAGACGGTTCTTGCACTTACGCATTTTTGCGTGACATACGAGACGGGTGACGGTTTTTTTTCGCGTAAAAAAACGTTTGAAGCCGTTCGGGATGTTTCGCTGACTTTAAAGGCCGGACAAACGCTCGCACTTGTCGGAGAGTCGGGCTCGGGAAAGTCGACACTTGCCCAAACGCTTTTGCGCTTGACGGACGGACGCGTTAAAACGCGGGGGAAGGCCGTAATCGGCGGTATCGACGTGATGCGAGCCGAAGGAAAGGTGTTGCAAAATCTTCACCGCTTTGCGCAAATTGTTTTTCAGGATCCTTTTTCGTCTTTCGATCCCCGTATGAGCATCGGTTCGTGTATTGCAGAGGGCATCACGGCACTCGGTGTTTTGCAAGATAGGGACGCTATCGAGAATCGCGTTGGCAAGGTGCTGGAAACGGTCGGCCTTTCGCGCGACTGTGCTCGGCGGTTGCCTCATGCGTTTTCCGGCGGACAGCGTCAGAGATTGGCTCTTGCGAGGGCTCTTGCCGTTTCGCCGAAGCTTATCATTCTCGATGAGCCGACAAGTGCGCTTGACGTTTCCGTGCAGGCGCAGATATTAAATCTTTTGCGTGACGTGCAACGCAAGACCGATGTGGCGTATCTATTTATTACGCACAATTTTGCCGTCGTCGAGTGGATGGCTGACTGCGTTGCCGTGATGCAAAACGGGCGTATTGTGGAAGAGGGAACGGTCAACGATGTTCTTTTTCATCCGAAAGAGTCGTATACGAAGACGCTTCTTAACGCAGTCCCGCGCCTTTAACGAAGGGAAGCGAATGGTTCCCGATTATCTGTTCCCTAAAGGAAACAAAACCCCTTAAGGCACGAAGCGTTAAGGGGAATATGCCCTCGGACGGAACTTAAAGAAACCGTCCGAAGGTCAAACACATCTTACAGATGACGCGAGATGACATCCGCGAGGGTCTTGACACCTTCGCGAATCTTCTCGGGAGGAACCGTCACGAACGAAAGGCGTGCGTGGTTGGCCTCGGGCTTGCCGGCATAAAAGGCCATACCGGGAACGAAGGCCACCTTGGCCGCAACGGCTTCTTTAAAGAGAACGGCTGCGTCCATGGATTTGGGCAGATTTAACCAAATGAACATGCCGCCTGTCGGATGCGTCCAAGAGATTTCCGGGTGCTTGGGCATAAATTCCTCAAGAACATCGAGCATGGCTTTACACTGTTTCTTGTAAAGCTCGCGCACAACCGGAATATGGGTCTTTAATGTTCCTTCCGAAATCACGCGAGCGGCCACAAGTTGCGTGAAGGTGGATGTATGCAAATCCATCGAGGACTTTAATCCCGAGAAAATCTTGCGAATTTCGGGTTTGGCAACGATGTAACCCAAACGCAGTCCGGGCGAGAGAACTTTCGAGAGCGTGCCCAAACGCAGTGTGCGTTCCGGCGCGAAATGACGCAGAGAAATCGGGGGTCTCTTCTCATACCAAAGTTCGCCGTACGGATCGTCTTCAATGAGCCAGAAATCGTACTTGCGGGCTTTTTCAGCAAGTTTCTCGCGGCGAGTTTCGTCGATGGTAAGACCCGTTGGGTTGGCAAACGTGGGCATTACGTAGGCAACGTTCACATCGCTGTAGTCGTCGCCTAAAGCATCGGGGTTCATGCCGAATTCGTCCACCGGAATTTCGGCATACCGAGGCTTGGTCATATTAAAGGCCGAAAGAGCGCCCAAGTAGGTCGGACTTTCCACGAGAAGTCGGCATTCTGGCACTGAAAAGACGCGGGCCACAAGGTCCAAGGCTTGCTGTGATCCGGTCACGATCTGAATCTCATCGGCCGTTGTCGGAATACCGTGTTCGGTTTCCATTTGTGCTAAAGCCTCACGCAACTCCGGAACACCCTCGGCCTGCGAGTACTGCAGGGCACGGGTGCCTTCTTTATCCAAAACGTAGTCGGCAGCCTTTTTGACGGCGTCAACCGGAAATCCTTTCGGGCTCGGCAAACCGCCGGCAAACGAAATAATGTCGGGGCGACCTGTTAAGGAAAGCAACTCCAAAACAGCCTCGGATCCCGAGTCTGTTGCGAGGGCGCTTAATTTCGGAAAGGGTGCGCTAGTAGAGACTGTCATAGTTGTTTATCCTCTTTAAAACAAAGTCTTTTGATTGTAGACCTCTTGCTTGGCATTTCAGAGAAAACGAGAGCCTCTCTTGATTCAAGTGACAAGGGGTAGGAAGAAACGCTTAGACGGCGTGCTTGCGACCCTAAATATCCCAAATCGAATGCGCAACGACATCGGAAGCGAGGAACGTCGGTGTTTGTGTCAGACAAATCAGAGCGCCGGAACCGCGTGTAAAACTTCCTCCCCGAATGCAATCAAAGGCTTTAATCATTGTCGAATTCGGATGTACCGTTGCTTTAATTTCAACGGGGTGATACCGGTTTCCTTCTTTGATAAGCAAGTCGATTTCGTTGAATTTGGAATCTCGGTAAAAATAGAAGCTTGCGCGTTTCCCGTTGTGAAGATAACTTTTGCGCAGCTCCATCATGACAAAATTTTCAAAGAAAGCACCGTTCAAGTAAGAAGACTGCAAGGCTTCCGGAGAAGAAATATCCGTGAGCCAGGCGGCAAAGCCCGTATCTGCAAAATACAGTTTCGGCTTTTTAATGAGGACCTTCCCGACGTTTTCGTAAAAGGGCGGCAGTAGGTAGATGATGCCGGAACTTTCAGCCGCTGAAAGCCAATCCTTGGCTGTTTGAATGGCAATGCCGGTTAGGGCGGCGACTTTACTGATTTGAAATTCCTGACCGATGTGCGAAGCCAGAATGCCGAGGAATTTTTCAAATGTTTCCAGTTTGGTGACTCCGGCATTGAGACGAATATCACGTTCAATGTAGCTATGTAGAAGTCCGTTGTAAAACCAATGGCGTTCGTTTTCATCCATGGTAATGACCTCGGGCCAAGACCCTTGCCAGATGATGCGCCATGTCGCCTCACTTCCTTTTGCATCCAGAGTGCCTTTTTTAAGAGCGCCGTCCGGAAGATACGGTGTTTGTTCGAAGGCTTTTCTCTGTCTCTCATACAGGCTGAACGGAAGAAGTTCGAAATCGGCCATGCGACCGGCTAAGGATTCGGAAACGTTTCGCATCAGAGAGAAACGCTGAGAGCCTGTAAGCCATACAAGCCCGTTTTTCTGTTCGCGGTCCACTAGAGACTTGATTTCCAAAGTTAAATCCGGACACCGTTGGATTTCATCGATGAGAACGGGCGTCTTGTATTGTTGAAAAAAAGCATCACGCATGGTTTGCGCGATTTGTAAGGGTTGTAAGTCATCCAGTGTGACGGCACTGCGATTGACGGCTAGCTCCTTGAGCGTCGTGCTCTTCCCGACTTGCCGCATTCCGGTTAATAGGATTACTTTGAATTTTTTCGAGGCCTTCAAGAGAACAGGCTCGATTGTTCGGTGCTGATAGGTCATGGGTTTTGTGCTTGGTGTGTTTTTTTTTCCAAAGTGTACCTTGAAAAAAAATGAAAGTCCACTTTGAAAAATATCCCAACTGTCGTCGTGCAGGAATCGTGTAGAGATTGAGGGTGGAGTTGAATACGACACAATGGGGGCGGGCAATTTCCTAATCGGGTGGTCTTGCCGTGTGATTTTTGATTTCTCTGAAATTTTGAGAAGTCGAAAAAGTGTCCGAAAAGGTTGTCCCTATAGCGACGAGAGAGTTTTTTCAAGTCGATTAAAGGGCATTTCGTGAAAACTGTTCAGGATTTTGAAAAATGTGGAGGAAAATCATCCGGAAGTTTAAATGCTTGCTAGTGAAGCGAGTCGAATGAAACCACAGAAAAATTCAGGCGGAGTACCGCACGAATCCCGAATGCAATTATGGAGAAGAAATTGCTTTTAAATAAGATTTTTCAAGGAACGACCCAAGATTTCGTCACAAGCTCTGCGAACGTCGGCAAGCAAATCGAGACGATGCTCGGTGAGGCCTACGGCGAGAACATGGACGTTAAAGACGGAGGTATGTCTAAGAGCGCACGGCAGATTATGACGACGTACCTGCAGACACTCTTTACGACCACAGCCAAAGACCTTGGCATACTACCCGAGCAGGTGTTTGCCGAGTACGGACCTAAGTCGGTGCTGACCTCTGCGGACGCAACACGTACGGCAGACGGCAAGTTACAGGTAACGTCCGACAGGGCCAA
>DHJT01000035.1:16860-16994 GCA_002404465.1 Sutterella sp. UBA4713
CGTACACCTCTTTCGCAGGCGACCGCAGATCTGCTCAGCCAATTAGGTATTCCAACGGACGATGTAGAAATTCAGATTACGAGCGACCGTAGAGCACATCCCTACAACTCAGGGCACGTGCTGTCTGCGAGTAA
>DHJT01000004.1 GCA_002404465.1 Sutterella sp. UBA4713
GGAAACAGGCGCAGCCTGTCTTAGAGAAATCCCGAAATCACCGTGTACGGCATTGACGAGAAAGCGCCAAAACTGCACATACCCCGGTTCATTCAGTCCCAAAGAGGCCGCTAAAAGACGGCGATCTTCGGGCGTGGCATCCATCGGAAGCATTTGCGAAACCGGGTCACCCACGAATTGAAAGAGCACGAACGAGACGGCCGCAACGACGAGCATGACAAAAAGTCCCTCGAAAGCGCGCCGTAAAACAAAGGCCGTCATAAAAAATTCATGCTCTCCAAAAAAACCGTAAGCGACCGAAACGGTAAGTCGCCGACGGATACCTTTCGTCAAATGAGCTTCGCTTCAGCCTTTCTACTCAAGAGCAAAAGCCGAGCGTCTCGATTATTATTTAATCGTGACCGCATCGAGCATCAAGCGATTGTCCGGGCGGTGAATAACCGTGACGTTGCGCCGCATGGCCCACGGGATCATCTGCTCGTAAAGCGGAATGTGCAGCATCTGGGCGCGTTCAAGACGTAACGCTTCCTGCATGAGCTTCGTGCGCTCGGTCGGGTTATCCTCAGAAGCAACGGCACGAATGAGTCCGTCCATTTTCGCATTGGAAATGCGCCCGATGTTACTGATGCCGTTGCCGGTTTTCGGATCGAACGTTTGCGACAAAGACTGCAAGCCGTACAAGGCATCGAACGTGGAAATTCCCCAACCGACCATACCGGCTGACGTGTCAAATGACAAAACCTTCGGGAAATACTGCGAACGCGGCATGGAATTGACGCGCACCTTCAATCCGATTTTGGCCCACATCGAAGCGAGAGCCTTACAAACGGCCTCATCGTTAATCCAACGGTTGTTCGGGCAGTCCAGCGTAAAGGCAAAACCCGCCGGATACCCGGCCTCACGCAGCAGAGCCTTAGCCTTCGTCGGGTTGTATTCGGGAACGGCCGCAGCGTCCTTATCCCAGCCGCCGATGCTACGCGTCACAATGGTCCCGGTTGCCACAGCCGATCCGCGCATCACAGAGCGCACGAGACCGGCGCGATTTACGCCGTAGCTTAACGCCTGACGCACCCGTACGTCTTTAAAGGGGTTGGCCGTAAGGGGTTTGCCGTCCTTATCGGTCACATAGGGACTGACATCGCGCATCTGGTCAAGGGCAATCATCAAGGTCCGATTCTCCGGCCCCTCGATCACTTTCACTTCGGGCGACGCTTTCAGGCGTCCGAGATCTTGCGTTGCCGGATCAAGAACAAACTGCACCTGCCCGGAAAGCAGTGCGGCCGTACGCGTTGCCGCCGACTGAATCGGCATATAAACGGCCTCGGTGACGTTACCGCGGCGCTCGGCCTGATCCCACCAGCCGTCAAAAGATTCAAAGACGGTTTTCACATCGACTTCACGGCTTTTGAGTTTAAAAGGCCCCGTGCCGTTGGCATGGCGCGCGGCATACGCTTCCTTCTTGTTAATGTAGTCCTGCGGCTCAAGAGCACCGTGCTCCTTCGCCCAAGCCTGATTCATAATCCGCAAATCGGCCATCTGATTGATGATGACGGGCGAACCGTTGACGGTTTTGACAAGCACCTCGTAAGGGCCGACTTTTTTGACTCCGACAATGCCCGTCGTGCTGTTCTTAAATTGACTCCGAGGACTTAACGCGCGGTTAATTGAAAAAACCACGTCATCGGCCGAAAGCGTCTGCCCATCGTGGAATCGAACGTTTTGACGAATCTGAAAAAGGAATCCTTCGGGAACGCGCTTCCAGGCGACGGCAAGAGCAGGCTCGATCTTCATATCTGCATTCCAACGCACAAGTCCCTCATAGACGGCCGAACACGCCGCGTTATTGAGGTTTTCATTTTGCGCATGAATATCGAACGTGAGAATATCGCCTGCGCTTGTCCAGTTAAACGTGGTAGCAAAACTCGAACCGGACAGAGCCAAAAACGCAAGCGCCGTAACGCGACAAATCAATTTTTTCGACATAGGAAATCTTTCGTGTCAATGTATAACAAATCGAAAGCGGACAAAACACCCGATCTCTGTAAATGATTGTATCGCGGAAAAAGCACGCTCTCCTTAGCACAAATGCCTATGCTTTCCCGTTAAAGGACAAGAAAATGCGACGGAAAAATTGCGAACACACCGATGCGATTTACGTCGCAGGCGCGACTTGACCGAAAAGGAAACCACCGATTCGACCGCCCCGAGATGACACGTCAACGCGGTTTTGTCAACGCAAAGTGCCTGAAGTCCGATTTTCAATCAGCATTTTCAACACTTCGAACCCGAGTAATTTTATTATTACGGCCCATGACAATTTCCGATTTCGTACAAGTCGTTCGAGGCCTACCGAAGCCCAGCGAGAAAGTTCCCTGCGTCCTTGCCGTCGGGAACTTCGACGGGGTTCATCTCGGACACCAAACGTTGCTTCGTACCGTGGCCGATAAAGCGCACAAGGAGCATCTCCTTGCCGCCGTTCTCACGTTCGAACCGCACCCGAGCGAATTTTTCGCCGGTCGCTCCGTTGCTCGCATTTCGACGCTACGCGACAGATACCGCGACATTCTTGCCTGCGGGATCGAACGCATTTACGTCATTCCCTTTAATCGAGCGTTAAGCGAACTGACACCCGAGGCGTTCGCTCAAAAAATTCTGATGCAAGGACTTAATGCCCGCCTCGTTTACGTCGGAGAGAACTTTCGGTTCGGCGCCGGAGCCGTCGGAACCGTTAAGACGCTTTGCGACCTCGGGAAGACGCTCGGCTTTTGCGTACACGCCGCAGATCTACTCTCTTCGGGCCATCAAATCGTTTCAAGCTCCCGCCTGCGCCACGCACTTTCCGAAGGGGACATGGAGCAAGCCGCTACCCTACTCGGGCATCCTTATCGCATCACGGGACGCGTCATTCACGGAGCCATGCTCGGACGCGCTCTGGGATTTCCGACTTTAAATATCGATATTCTGCCGCCCGGGTCAACGTCAAAACCGGCACTGCGCGGCGTTTACGCCGTCCGCGTGCGCGGAATCGATGCGGAAAATCATGTCTTTTCCGGTGTCGCCAGCCTCGGCGTCAAACCTACGGTAACCCGTGCGGCACGCTACCTGCTTGAGGTCAATGTCTTTGATTGGTCGGGCGATGCTTACGGGAAAATCGTCGAAATCACGTTTGTTAAAAAACTACGTGACGAAAAGAAGTTTTCCTCTCTGGACGAACTCAAACAAGCTATTTCGCACGACGCCTCGCAAGCAAGGCGTCTCCTTTGTTGTTTCTGACAAGCGACCTTCCTTATACTTTGAACGCGTCAATCGCCTTTTTGCAGGAAAATTTCATCATGCTCTCTCGTGAGAACGTCAAAATCGCATTTATCGGTTTCGGCAACATGGCCTGTGCCATGGCAGACGGATTGATCCGCTCAGGGAAAATTCGTCCCGATCAATTAGGTGCCAGTGCCCTCCACTACGAAGCTTTGCAGAAAAAAACCGCCTTGCGCGGCATGCAGGCCTTTGATTTAAACCAAGAGGCCGCCCGTTGGGGCGATATTGTCGTCATTGCCGTCAAACCGGATCTTGTTCGCTCCGTCATCGAACCGATTAAACAAATCCTTGCGAACAAAATCGTGCTTTCGGTTGCCGTCAACCTTCTTTTTGACACGTACGAAACACTCCTCGTGAGCGGGACCGAACACTTATCGCTTCTACCGAACACGCCCGTTTGCGTTAACCAAGGTGTCCTCTTGTGCGAAACAAAAAACACATTAACACAAGAGCACAAGGAGCTCGTTCATTCCGTTCTTTCCCTTTTGGGCCTTGTTATTGAGACCGACACTTCGAAAATCAAAGCCGCCGGTGTTATCTCCGGATGCGGACCAGCCTATGTCGCTATGTTTATCGAGGCGTTGGCCGACGGAGCCGTTTTGCACGGCATTCCCCGGAATATGGCTTTGCAACTTGCCTCTCAGACACTTGCAGGAACCGCGCTTTTGCAATTGGCAACCGGTGAACATCCCGGAGCAATGAAAGATGCCGTGTCATCCCCGGGGGGTACGACGATCGTCGGCGTTGCGTCACTGGAGAAAACCGGTTTCAGGGGTTCGGTCATCACTGCGGTTGATGCCGTCATGAAAAAATAATACGATAGTGGGAAATGCTAAAAGCGGCACGCGGTTTTGCCGCTTTTTTTATGGACAAAAAAACCGCACCTCAAAGCAAGATGCGGCCTTTCGAATCGGGTGCGTCCGAAAGCCGGACGCACTCAAGGTAAGCGCTTAAACCATCAAGATCGCGCAAGCGATAACGGCGATAAAGCACGGAATCGCGGTGCGTTTGACGACTTGGAGCGGGTTGACCATCGCGATACCGGAGACCAGAATCGTCACGCCGGCAAGCGGGGACATCGTACGGCCGAGGGCGCCGGTTAAGAAGGCCAGGCCGCCTAAGCTCGGGATAGTCATACCGAAGGCTTCGGCATGCGGTGTCACGGTTTCGTTAAAGGCCAACGTCGCAGCGTCGCCCGAACCCGTAATCACGCCCATGATCCAGGGACCGAGAGAACCGCCCCAACGAGCGAATTCGTTCGATTCCTTAAGGGCATCGATACACACTTCGATTAAGCCGGCGGCACGAAGGCCGGCAGCAAAGACACCCGCGGCGATGATGATACCCATCACGTTGGCGTAGCCCTTGCCCATACCGTTAAAGAATTCCTTGGAGAATTTCTGCACGTCGCAGCGAGAAACGGCCAAGGCGCAGATAGCACCGATTAACATGGCTTGCGCAACACCCATCTTAATGGCGGGAACCCACAGGTTGCCGCAAACGAGGATGGCAATCGGGACAATCATCACGAGGGCCTTAAAGACGCTGGGCTTGAAGTCATCGTCCTTTTGCAGCTTGGATTCGTCAACCTTGGCATTGATGTCACCCTTGTTGTCGCCCAAAACCCAGCAGACACACAAGACGCCGACAACCAGAATCGCACCGCACATAACCGAGTACACGGCATGCGTTCCGATAAAGTCCATGACGCCCATATTGGCCATCTTAGCCACGAAGGGGTTGTGGGACGTGCCGGGCGACAGGTACGAACCGATCGTACCGGCCAAAACGGCCGCAGCCGCCGCCGCAGGCTTGATACCGGCGCGGAGCATGACGGGGATGAGCGTGGAGCCGACGGCCGCCGCGCAACCGGCAGCAGACGGAATCGCGATATTCACGAAGAACGTAATAATCGTGCAAATCGGGATCAGGAAAATGCCCAAACCGCGAACAGGCGAGGCAAGGTAGTGAACGAGCGAACGGTCGCATCCCGTGTAGCTCGCCGTAAACGCAAAGCCCATCGATCCGCAAATTGCCATGATGAGCGAGTTATTCGTCATGGATTTTGCGAACTGATTTAAACCCGTCATCGGTGCGAGACTGATCACGCACAAGAAAAGACCGGCCGCGATCAGGACGAGTCGCGTTTCGTATTGTTTAACGAGAGCCCAGACTGTAACGAAAATTACGGCCAAGGCTATCCAAGCAGTAAAGGACATATATTCCCCCTTTGGTTTTAGATTTGCCCAACTGAAAAGTTATCGCTCTTTTCGGAGCGACGTCGCTATATTACACGAATTTGTAACCTTTTTTAACAGTTTTAAACAGCCCTTCTAACACTTTGATATTTGACGTTTTTTTGTTTTTGTGTCATGCTTTTACCTTGGGGCAAGTCGTGAAAATGATTCGCCCGTTTTTTTATTAATCCATTTTTTTGCCATTTTTACATCGATTAAGGACTTTTCCCTATGCCAGGCACACCGGTCCTCGAGCTCTTAAGCCCTGCCAAAAATAAGGACATTGCCTTACAAGCCGTCAACGCCGGTGCCGATGCCGTCTACATCGGAGGTCCGGCTTTCGG
>DHJT01000045.1:0-606 GCA_002404465.1 Sutterella sp. UBA4713
GCGGGGTTAGAGCGCACGGACGGCGGTAGACTCGATGAAGAGTGGCGTGCTCACGTCGGCGTGCGTCTTGCCTTTTAATTAAGGTCAGAAACAAGCCTCTTTAAGCCCCGGAGTGTTTTAAAGGCCTCCGGGGTTTTGTTCGAATCAAAGCATCTTCGGTGAACGAAAAACCCTCTTGTAAGTCGGCATTGGCAAGGGCGGCAGGAGAGCCAAAAGAGGATTTCAGGAGGCGGAAATGGCGGCTTGCGCTGTTTTGACTGCAAGTGCTTGCCATCTAATAGGAGTGTGCGCCAAAATGATTCCTCTTAATGAAAAGGATGTTGCTATGACTCTTCGACACGACGGCCGGGCCGCAGATCAATTGCGCCCGATGAAAATTACACGAAAATTTACCTGCCATGCCGAAGGCAGTGTTCTCATTGAAGCCGGAAAAACGAAGGTCATCTGCACCGCCAGCGTTATGCCGGGTGTTCCGAAATTTTTGGAGGGGCAGGGCACAGGCTGGGTAACGGCCGAGTACGGGCTCTTACCGCGCTCAACGATGACGCGTTGTGAACGCGAGGCGGTTAAAGGAAAACAGACCGGACGCACACAGGAAATTCAGCG
>DHJT01000045.1:662-1456 GCA_002404465.1 Sutterella sp. UBA4713
CGAAGCTTGCGAGCGGTAGTCGATCTCCGCAAAATGAACGGCTACACAATCAAAATCGACTGCGATGTTATTCAGGCTGACGGCGGGACGCGTTGCGCGTCCGTTAGCGGCGCCTATGTGGCTTTAGTCGATGCCGTTTCGTGGATGCTGCAAAACGGAAAAATTACGGAAAACCCCTTGCGCGATTCCGTCTGTGCCGTCAGTGTCGGCATGAGTGACGGTGCCCCCGTGATAGATTTTGACTACGAGGAAGACAGTACCAGTGACACGGACATGAATGTCGTGATGACCGGGTCCGGTCGCTACGTGGAAATTCAGGGTACGGCCGAGGGTGATCCGTTCTCCTCTCAAGACCTAGCTGCACTTTTGGCGTTGGCCAAGTCCGGATGTGAGAGAATCGCCGCTTTACAAAAAAATGCTTTAGACGGGTAAGTCGTTATGCAAAAGAAACTGGTTCTTGCCTCCAATAACCCCGGAAAACTTCGGGAATTTAATGCCATGTTTTCCGAAAAAGACATTGAAGTTGTCGGGCAGGGAAGCGTAGGGGTGACGGCGTGCGACGAGCCGTATCATACGTTTTTGGAAAATGCACTTGCTAAGGCGCGAAATGCCGCGCGCGAAAGCGGACTTCCGGCTCTGGCTGACGATTCGGGCATTACGGCCGAGGCTTTAAACGGGGAGCCCGGCGTGTTTTCCGCGCGTTATGCCGGAGCCGATTGCGATGACAAAGCCAATAACGCCAAGCTTGTGGCGGCCATTAAGGATAAGGCCGACAAACGGGCTCACTACACGTG
>DHJT01000045.1:1550-1771 GCA_002404465.1 Sutterella sp. UBA4713
ACGGGCGGATTCGGGTATGACCCGTATTTTTATCTTCCCGAATTTGGCAAGACCGCGGCTGAACTGACGGCAGAGCAAAAAAATGCCGTCAGTCACCGTGGGAAAGCACTGCGTGCCATGCTCTGCGCTATCGGGGAGCGATGGGGTTGGTAGCGCTTGCTCTTTATGTGCACTGGCCCTGGTGTGTGCATAAGTGCCCGTATTGTGACTTTAATTCCCGC
>DHJT01000045.1:1795-2066 GCA_002404465.1 Sutterella sp. UBA4713
GGTTTGTTTCGCATCGATGAGACGCGATACATTGCAGCACTTCTTGCCGATCTAGGCCAAGCGGCACGGGATCTGCAACGGCCTGTAACGAGTGTTTTCTTCGGCGGCGGGACGCCAAGTCTCATGTCCAAAGAAGGCTTTGACGCCTTAATGCGCGGGATTCGCGAGCGCGTGTTGCTCGCAGATGATGCCGAGGTGACGCTTGAAGCCAATCCCGGCACCGTAACCGAAGAAACACTGGCGGCATACGCAAAATCCGGTGTCAACCGCC
>DHJT01000045.1:2104-19140 GCA_002404465.1 Sutterella sp. UBA4713
TCATTGGGTGTGCAAAGTTTTAACGCGGAAGCGCTTGCTTTCCTCGGGCGCATTCATACGGCCTCTCAGGCGCGTCAAGCCGTTAGGTGGGCTAAAAACACGTTCCCCCATGTCAACATTGACATGATGTATGCACTTTCCGGTCAAACGCTTTCTTCTCTTCGTGAGGATGCCGAGGAGGCCGTTTCTTGCGGCACGGATCACCTTTCGTATTATGAGCTCACGATCGAACCGGGAAGTGTTTTTTTTAAACGGCCTCCCGAGGGGCTACCTGATGCCGACTTGGCCGGCGATATGGCAGATTGCATCGAAGACATGACGGCAAAAGCAGGATTTGAACACTATGAAGTTTCTGCCTACGCCAAGGCAGGATGCCGGTGTCGCCATAACATGACGTACTGGACATACGCAGACTATTTGGCCGTCGGTGCCGGAGCGCATGCAAAAATCACACATCCTGACGGTTCTATCTTTCGCGAGGTGCGGGCTAAAAGCCCGATGCGTTACATGGCCGATGTCGAGAGCGGAAAATTCATCCTGAAACGGTGCCGTGTTCGTCCCGAAGACATGCCTTTTGAGTTTATGCTTAACGTGTTAAGGTTACGAGAGGGGGTCTCTCAGGCGCGCTGGAGTGAGGCAACCGGGTTGCCGTTTTCGGTAATAGCACGAAAGGTTGAGGCGTTGCAGCGCGAGGGGTTGATGGCCGAAGGGGAGCGCTTGGTTGCAACGGCACTCGGGCGTCGTTTTTTAAATGCGCTTCAGGAGCGATTTTTGCCATGATACGTAAGAGCCGACTTCGAGCGGCATTTTTTTTCTGGACTTTGGCCTTTAGCGCGGTTCTTGCCGGTTGCACGAGCTTGATGCCCGAATCCCCCGATACCCTGACTCGAGGACCGGTTCGTTTGGAAAAGACGACGTTTGCCTTGTGCCCGCAAACGCAAGAGGTCGACTGGGATGTGGCTTTGCACGCTTTCAAAAAATCCTGCACACGCATCGGAAAGAAGGCACCCTGGAAGGCCGTATGTGCAAAAAGTGACGGGTATACCGGAAGTTCACGGAAGTTTTTCCGCGATCACTTTGATCCTTGGCGGGTATTGACAATCGATTCGGAGGGAAATGCGCGGGATACCGGGCTGATGACCGGGTATTACGAGCCCGAATTGGACGGGTCGCTTACACGGTCCGAACGCTTTTGCGTTCCGCTTTTGTCTCCTCCAGATGATTTGATTGCCCTGGATGTATCGCGCTTTGACCCCTCGTTACCCAAAACGGCGTTTAAGGGAAAGGTCACGGGACGCCGTTTTGTTCCGTACGACACGCGCCGGGCGATTGAGATGCGCGGCGACCTTGCGCGTTACGCCTTGTGTTGGCTTCAGGATCCCGTCGATGCTTTTTTTCTTCAGGTACAGGGATCGGGCCGTGTTCGCCTTGAGGACGGACACGTTTTGCGCCTGGCGTATGCCGACAATAACGGTCGTCCCTATCGGGCCGTTGCCAATTGGTTGACGCAAAATACGGCCTTAAAGCCAGAGCAAATGAGTATGGAACGCATTCGTGCGTGGGCAAAGGAAAATCCGAATCGGGTTCGTGAGCTTTTAAATTACAACGAACGGTATATTTTCTTTCAGGAGCGCAAAGATGCCGCTCTCGGGGACGGCCCTGTCGGGAGTCTCGGCGTTCCTATTACGCCTTGCGGTACCGTGGCGGTCGATTCCAAAATTTGGCCCTTAGGTGTTCCGTTTATCGTTCAAGTGCACCAGGATAATCCGACGCTCTCTTTCGTCCGTCCCGTCATTGCTCAAGATACGGGAAGTGCGATTCGAGGCCCTTTGCGCTTCGATTATTTTTGGGGAAGCGGTTCGATAGCCGGGCAGGCTGCCGGAAGTCAAAAAAGTGCCGTGCGCGCGTGGGTGCTCATTCCTAAAAGGGCCGATCCGTTCGCGTTTTAATTTAGACAAGATAGGTTACGGAGAAAAAAATGGCTAAGTTTTACCTTCAGGAAGTGGGTGCCTCGCCCTTTATTCCGGGCTTTACGCTTTTTGATGCACATTTGGAAAACGGCATCGTCATTCGCTTCGCTCGAGCAGGACAGGGGCGGCCGCTTTTAATGGTGCACGGGCATCCGCACAATCATGTGATTTGGCGCAAGGTCGCACCGAGGCTTGCCGAGCACTACACGGTCATTTTGCCGGACCTTCGCGGATACGGCGATAGCAGTAAGCCCGCAAGTGATGCTGAGCACACGCCGTATTCCAAGCGCGCAATGGCGCGTGATTTGGCCCTTTTGATGCAGGGGCTCGGGTTAACGCCTTTTCACTACGTCGGCCATGATCGCGGAGGGCGTGTCGGACACCGGTTTGCATTGGATTACCCGGAGTTGTTTGTAACGGCAACGTTTCTGGATATCGCGCCGACGGCCGTAATGTACGAGCGAACGAACATGGAGTTTGCCCGTCGCTATTTTTGGTGGTTTTTTCTTATTCAGCCCGAACCGCTTCCGGAAAAGATGATTTCTCCTGACCCGGAGTTTTTCGTTCATCGTCATATTGACGGACAGTTGAAAACGCCGGGTGTTGTCTCCGAGGAGGTCATGGCCGAGTATGTCCGATGCTACAAAAACCCGAAGATGATTCATGCCGTCTGCGAGGACTATCGCGCATCGGCAGGAATCGATTTAAAAGACGATGCAGCCGATCGGCAAAAACGCATTGCCTGTCCTTTGCTCCTTCTTTGGGGCGCCAAGGGAACTGTCGGAAAACTCTATGATGTGGTGCAAACATGGGAAGACAGAGCACTTTTTCCCGAAGGTGAGGCGTTGCCGTGCGGCCATTCGCCGCAAGAAGAAATTCCGGAGCTTTTCCTTAAAAAGTGGAATGACTTTGTGGCGAAACACTCTGAAACAATCTGAATACGGGAAGTTGCGCAGAACGTATAATTGCCCCGTTTTTTCAAGAGCAACACAGATATGTCCGAAACAGAAAACAAAACATCCGAAGGTGCCTCCGATCCTATTCGTTTTACCGATGCTTGTGTGGCCAAGGTCAAGGAGCTTCTTGCCGAAGAGGAAAACCCCAATATGCCTTTGCGGGTTTTCGTTCAGGGGGGCGGTTGTCAGGGATTTCAGTACGGATTCCAATTTGAGGAAGCAAAAGAGGCTGATGACACGGTCATCGAACGCGGCGGTGTGACGTTCCTTGTCGATCCGCTTTCTTTCCAGTATCTGGTCGGTGCGCAAATTGACTTTAAAGACGAGCTTGAAGGTGCGCAGTTTGTCATCCGCAATCCCAATGCCGTGACGTCTTGTTCGTGCGGAAGCTCCTTTTCCGTTTAGAGCGCTGTCCCGAAAGTGTCCGAGGCCGGCTGGTCGGTGATCCTTATCGAGCTTTCCTTAGATAAAGTGAGGAAAACAGGCCGGACGCAAAGATGATGCCGACCCCGGCGAGCGAAAGCATTTCGACGTGTTCGCCGAAAGCAACCATTCCGATGAGGACGCCGAAGAAAATGCCGGCGAATTGAAAGACGGAATTAAGTAACGCATGTCCTTTGGCCCACGCATAGGTCCAAAGCACTTGCGCAATAAATCCGGTGGTCATCACACCGACTAGAGGCCAAATCCATTGGGCCTTCGGCAGGTGCAACGCATAGGGTGAGAAAATCATTCCCAGACCTCCGGCGACAAATCCGGTGAGCATAAAGTAAAAGACGGCGCGCTCCTGCGGCTCCCCTTGACGTCCTAAGTCGCGCAAAAACCAATTGGCACTGGCGCCGGCGACAGCGGCGGCAACGGCTAAAAGGACACCGGGAAGGTTAATGCCGACGCTTGTGGGTCTGGCAATGAGTAAAACGCCGATAAAACCGGTAACAACGGCGCCGACGACGGGCCATTCAATGCGGTTTCCGGATCGACGCGACGAAATCAAGTAGAAGATACAAAAGATCAGCGGACTCGTGTAGTCAATCGGCTGTTCAATGGAAAGCGGCAAACGACTTAAGGCGAGAATTTCGAGAAAAAAACAACCGACACCGCACACACACCGTTTTAAGTGTGCCATCGGGTGAGGGGTCGGGATGGCTACGCCCTTGCTGACCATGATAAAAAACATGCACACAAGACCGAAAGCCGATCGCCAAAAGATGATTTCAAACGGAGAAAAGTACCCCGAACACATCTTGGCCGACATCGACATTAAGGAAAACAGAAAGCCGGCAACCAGGACCCAAAGCGATGCAGAAGGCATAAGTTCGTTCCGATACAGAACAGGCGCACGATAGCATTGTTTGAAACGAATTTGTAATGCTTGGTTGCCCGTATGCTTTCGGATTTTATTTGTGATGATTTTCTTGTGAAAAAATAAAAGCGGTCCGAGATGCGACCGCTTTTACGCCTTAGAAAAATTCGATTAACTTAACCGCATGCCCGGTTTTGCTCCGACAAAGGGTTCAATGAGATACAACTCACCGGGTTTGCCGTTCGCATCGCCGGCACACAGAATCATGCCTTCGGAAACACCGAAGCGCATTTTGCGAGGTGCGAGATTGGCAATCATAATAACGAGCTTTCCGATAAGGTCTTCGGGTTTGTAAGCGGCTTGAATTCCGGAAAATACTTGGCGTGTGCGCCCCTCGCCGACATCGAGTTCAAAGCGCAGGAGCTTCGTCGAACCCTCGACACACTCAGCGGCAACGACTTTGGCAACACGCAAATCGAGTTTGGCAAAATCATCGATGGTGCACGTCGGCGCAATGGCTTGTCCGCCTGGGAGCGGTTTTTCTTCTTCGGGTGCGCGCTCCGGAACGAGCACATCAAGTTGTTTTTCCCGATCGACGCGTCCCATCAAATGTTCGAATTTTGCAATGGAGTGAGCACTTGTAAGAGGTGTCTTGACGCTTTCCCAGGTCAGTTCTCCGCAGTTTAAAAAGCGCTCGACTTTCTGAGCCGTCGCCGGCAACACAGGTTTCAGATAGAGCGTAAGCAATCGGAACGACTCCAAGGCAACGGAAGCTACGCACTGCAGGTCGGCCTCTTTTCCCTGTGTCTTAGCAAGCTCCCAGGGTTTTTCCTTGTCGACGTATTCGTTGACCGTATCGGCCAGTTCCATGATGCGGCGCAGAGCTTTGCTAAATTCGCGATCTTCATAAAACGCCTTGATTTGAGGCGCGGCTTTTGCAATCTCGGCAACCATGGGATCGGCCATGGCCGCATCGGACACTTTTCCTTCAAATCGCTTAAAAATAAATCCGGCGGCGCGGCTGGCAATGTTGACGTATTTTCCGATCAAGTCGGCGTTCACGCGTGCCTGGAAGTCATCCTTGGTAAAGTCAATGTCTTCGACACGGCTTGTCATCTTGGCGGCCAGGTAGTAACGCAACCATTCGGCATTCATCCCAAGTTGCAGGTACTGCAAAGGACTGATGCCCGTGCCGCGCGACTTGCTCATTTTTTGCCCGTTGACGGTCACGAATCCGTGTACGTTGATATGGTCGGGAACGCGATAAGGGGATCCTGCGAAGTGCAGCATCGCGGGCCAGAAGAGCGTGTGGAAGTAAATGATGTCTTTTCCGATAAAGTGAATCTGCTCTGTGTCGGGCGCGGAGAGTGTTTTCTCGAAATCCATCCCGTTTTTCTCACAGAAGGCTTTAAAACTTGCCAAGTAACCGACCGGAGCATCAAGCCAGACATAAAAGTACTTTCCCGGAGCATCGGGAATTTCAATGCCGAAATACGGCGCATCACGAGAGATATCCCAGTCGGCAAGGTTTCCCTTTTCCCCGAGCCACTCTTCGTCTTTGGCAAGCACTTCTGCTTGAACGCGGGGCTTGCCGTCGGCCCCGACGCCGCGTGTCCACTCGCGCAAGAACTCAACGATTTTCGGGTCGGAAAGCTTAAAGAAGTAATGGGTTGAGGTTTTCATGACAGGGGTTGTCCCCGAAAGCGTGCTTTTGGGATTAATGAGCTCTGTCGGCGAGTAAACCGAGCCGCACACTTCGCACGAGTCTCCGTATTGATCGGGAGCTCCGCATTTCGGACAGGTACCCTTGATAAAACGATCGGCAAGGAACATGCCTTTTTGGGTATCGAAGAACTGTTCGATATCCTTCGTGTAGATAAGACCAGCAGACTTCAGTCGCTTGTAGATATCCTGAGAAAGAGCGGTATTTTCGGGGCTGTCCGTGCAGTGCCAGTGATCGAACTTGATGTGAAACCCGTCTAAATACTGCTTACGGCCGGCAGCAATCTCGGCAACGAACTGTTGCGGCGTGACGCCTTTTTTCTGTGCGGCAATCATAATCGGCGCGCCGTGCGCGTCATCGGCGCCGACGAAGTACACTTTGTTGCCGCTCATACGTTCATGGCGTACCCAGATATCGGCCTGGATGTATTCCATGATGTGCCCGATATGAAACGGGCCGTTGGCGTAGGGCAGGGCGGTTGTCACGAAAATCGTTCGTTGTTTCTGTGTCATCTTTTTGCCTATGAAATTCAACATCGCCGATAAGAAAGCCGGCGTAAACTCACATTCTAACGCCCTTAGTTGAGCGACCTTCGTGATTTCGGGGCATTTCTTCAGGCAAGATGGCTGTATGGACACAATCGAAAAACTGCGTACCGTGTTAGAAAACGTCAGGGAGCCGAGTTTCGGACATACACTCGGGGAGCTACATGCCGTTCGAACGGTGCGGGAACTGTCCGATGGAGCTCCGCATTTAGAGATACGGCTGGGGTTTCCGTCCGATGCTGCTTTTGATCGCGCCCTCAGTAAGAGGGTGCAGGAGGCACTTCGGGAAACTAAGTCGCCGGACGTGATGCTCCCGATCCGAAAGCAAGTTCTTTCTCATCGCGTCAAACACGGCTTAAAGCCGCTTGACGGCGTGAAAAATATTATTGCCGTCAGTTCCGCAAAAGGTGGCGTCGGAAAGTCTACGGTGTCGGTCGCACTGGCCTTGTCGCTTGTTCGACTCGGTGCCCGTGTCGGGCTTTTAGATGCCGATATCTACGGCCCCTCGGTTCCGCTTTTACTTAATTTGCACGAAAAACCCGTCGAGGCGGATGAGCAAACGATGCTCCCGATTTTTTGCGGGAAGTTGCAAGTCAATTCCATCGGATTTTTTGTCGGTCCGACCGAACCGTTGGCTTGGCGCGGACCGATGGCTTCGGGGGCTATACGGCGCCTTGCTGAGAAAACACAATGGGATAACCTCGATTACTTGATTGTTGACATGCCGCCAGGGACCGGGGACATTCAACTCACAATTGCTCAATCGCTTCCCGTTACGGCCGCTCTTGTGGTCACGACGCCGCAAAAACTTGCGTGTGCCGATGCAGCGCGCGGTTTGCGGCTTTTTGAAAAGGTCGGCATTCCGGTTCTCGGAATTGTGGAAAACATGGCCTTTTTTGTGTGTCCCGAGTGCGGTCACGTGCAAAAATTTTACGGAGACGGGCACACGAAGAAACTTTCCGAGCGTTTTGCCGTTCCTGTGATTGCGAGCTTGCCGTTTGACCGTCAGGCCGAGGATTTAATGAGTGAGGTTGAATTGCCCGGCGATTTTGATCGGCAAATTGACCGAGCCGCACTTTTTCTTGCTCAGACCGTTTCTCGTATGCCGAAGGATATGACTGCCGTCATGCCGAAAGTGAGAATTGAGGATGTTTTATCGTCTCAGAAGTAGCCTATTTCATTCGGATTACCGGAGAAACGAGCAAGTGAATTGCACATTGCGACATTGAGCGCTGACAAAGAGGTGGGAAATATGTAAAATTCCGACTTCCCTTCGTTGAGTTTGCACGGTTAGCTCAGGGGTAGAGCATCGCCTTCACACGGCGGGGGCCACTGGTTCGAAACCAGTACCGTGCACCAGTCTCATCGCTTTAAGCGCCGAACATTCCGTTTTTAAAGACTTTTTTCTCTTTTGGCGTGCAAGCTCGGCATGAGTCGAATGTGTTGCGTTCGCTTTTTGCTACCGCACTTACTACTGTCAATACGACCTTATATCCAAAGCGCCATCCGGTGCCGGCGCTGTGCCTACTGAGTTAACTGCATCGATGTTCCGAGCGGCGCTCACATTGTCGTTTTTTTATTTCTCGGTTCGGCACGTTTTTCTGTTGTTCCTGTCTTTTTAGCTCCGTTTTTTTCCCCTTTGTCTTTTTCCTTGGCCATCACTTCTTTAGCCACATTGATGAAAGCGGCAGCCGGTCGCGAAAGATAGCGGCTTCGACTCCAGGCGATCGTCAATTTGGTCGTCGGATGGTCGCGCCCCAAGTCATAGTATTGAACGGAGTGATTGGTCGTATCGGCAAGCGGACTCGGAACAAGAGCACACCCGAGACCAGCTTCGACAAGGGCCGGAATGGACGTAATGGACTGCGCTTCGAGAATGACGTTCGGCTCGATGCGGTATTTGGCACACAGGGTCGTGAAGAACTTATGGAACACTTGTCCGGCCTTTAAGACAATGAAGTCGTCGTCGGCAAACTCGGAAAATTTCACGGACGGAAAGCGCCCTCCCGGAGGAACGGGTCCGGTTTTTACGGGTCTGTGATCGGCCGGCGCACATAGTAAAACCCGTTCTGTCATCAGCGGCTCGCAGACAAGGTTATTCGTGACTGTCGCTTCCAGAGCAAGCGTGCAGTCCACCAGTCCCTTTTCAGCTAAATCCACGAGTTCGGATGAAATGCCTTCCAAAAGGTGGATTTTGATATCCGGATAGCGCTTTCTGTAAACAGGGAGTACTTTCGATAGGACGGTGTTGGAGCGATACTGCGTCGATCCGATGAAAACTTCGCCGCTCGTGAGCATGTGCTTGTCACTGAAAAATTGTTCGCGCTGGCGATAAATGGATTCGATTTTACGTTCGGTCTCCATATAAAACTGTCCGTCTTCGGTTAAAACCCACGGTTGCGAAGTTCGGTCAAAAAGTTCAATGTCGTTATCTTCTTCGACGCGCCGAATGTATTGACTCAGTGACGGCTGCGAGACATAAAGTTTCTTGGCCGCTTTGGTGATGCTTCCGGTTTCGAGAATGGTTTCAATGTATCTGAGGGCAGTACGACGCATGGTGATAAAAAGAAAAACCGCAACTTGGCGGCGTCGTTATAAAACAATTCCTATATTTTATTAGCAAAAAAAGTATTTGTCGAATAGATGCAAAATGTTATAAATTAATTGGTCTAGAGCGAATCCGTTTCCTTCACCTCCTTGCGGTCAAACTATTTGAAGCCAGAACTCTTCTCGTACAAGACCAAATAATCGGATTCGCTTTTTCATTTTGAGTCGCAGAGCCTAAGGTGCCGGATGCCGTTTGTTCGGACTCGGGCTGATTTCTGCTTGCTTTCGTAGGTGCTTTCCCCTAGAGAGGATTTATTTGCGTCCTTTATACTCCCTACATCTTGTGAGTGCAACTTCGGGGGAGACGGGCAGTGGAGACGATTATTTCGATACTCGGGGCCATCAGCGGATTTGTCTGGGGCCCGGTTATGTTGTTTTTCCTTATCGGGACAGGCATTTATCTGACCGTCGGATTGCGCGGATACACGTTCCGTCACATTCCGACGGCTTTTCGTATGTTGGTCACGAAAAGCGATGAGTCCGGAGCGGGCAAAGGGGAGATCTCGTCCTTTAGTGCCCTGATGACGGCGATGGCCGGTACGGTCGGTACCGGTTCGATTGTCGGTGTGGCAACCGCACTGATGGCAGGCGGCCCCGGAGCGCTTTTTTGGATGTGGTGCACGGCCTTAGTCGGTATGGCGACGAAGTTTTCAGAGATTGTTTTGGCGATGCATTTTCGCGAAACATCACCTGCGGGGAATGTTGTCGGCGGCGCGATGTATTACATCAAAAACGGTCTGGGACCGAAGTGGCGATGGCTTGCTTATGCATTTGCCGTCTTCACGGGGTTTTCGTGTTTCGGAATCGGGAATATGGTTCAGAGCAACGCCATCTCCGGTGTCTTGCAGCAGTCCATGCACATCCCGACGTGGGTTACGGCCGGCGTTTTATGTTTTTTAATCGGGCTGGTTGTTCTTGGCGGGGTTAAACGTATCGGATATGTGGCCGGGCGCATTGTCCCGACGATGGTTGTTGTTTACATCCTGGCCGGTTTTTTTGTTCTCATTTGTCACTATGACATGATTATCCCGACCTTAAAAATGGTTGTTGTCGATGCCTTTACACCGACGGCGGCTACCGGAGGGTTTGCCGGCGCGACCGTCATGATGGCGATTCGTTTCGGCATGGCGCGCGGCGTCTTTGCCAATGAGGCCGGATTGGGAAGCGCCCCGATTGCGCATGCGACGGCCATCTCCTCGCCGATTCGTCAGGGAACGCTCGGCATGCTCGAAGTCTTCATTACGACGTTTTTCATTTGCACGATGACCGGTTTGACGATTCTGATTACCGGGCAGTGGTGTGCCGTCGGTGCTCAGGGAGCGTCCATGACGGCGCTTGCTTTCGAGTCCGTTATGCCCGGGATCGGTAGATATATCGTAACCTTGGCTTTGGCCTTTTTTGCATTTACGACCATTTTGGGTTGGTGCGTGTACGGCGAGCGTGCCTGGATGTTCCTTTGCGGGGATAAAGCCTTAAAGCCCTTCCGTGTTTTTTATACGCTCATTGTTCCGATCGGTGCCTTGGTTCAGATTGATTTCGTTTGGCTTTTCGCCGATGTCATGAACGGCCTGATGGCAATCCCGAACCTGATTTGTATGCTGGCTCTGTCCGGTGTCATCGCAAAGGAAGTCAAGCGATTCCAGCANNCTTTTAAGCCCGATTGTTTTCAAACTCGTGCGCGAATCGCTTGGCTCGCCGCATTAACGGTTGATAAAGGGGTTTTCAATCCGGAGTTGCGGCTCCGGATTTTTTTGTGTCGGCGAGTCTTCCTTGCAAATGCCCTCGAGCATCCCCATATAGGCTTTATTAGAGTCACTTTTCGGAGTGTTACGTATGTCTGCTCAAAAGCATGGATTTCAAACAGAGGTGGCCAAACTCTTGGATCTTTTGGCCAATTCGCTTTATTCGAATAAAGAAGTCTTTTTGCGCGAGTTAATCTCCAACGCATCCGATGCGATTGAAAAATTGCATTTTCTTGCGCTGACCGATGCCGATTTAATTAAGGACGATCCGAACTTTGCGATTCGTGTCAAGGCCGATCCCGTCGACAGGACTCTTACGATTACCGATAACGGTATCGGTATGACGTTGTCCGAAGCCAACGATCACTTGGGAACGATTGCCAAGTCCGGTACCGATGAGTTTTTCAAGAGCCTGTCGGGGGATGCCGCAAAGGATGCCCAGCTGATCGGTCAGTTCGGTGTCGGGTTTTATTCGGCATTTATCGTGGCCGACCGCGTGACGGTTTTGTCACGCAAAGCCGGCACACCGGAGGCCGAAGGTGTTCGGTGGGAATCGACCGGTAACGGCGAATTTGAAAGTGAGAATGTGTTCGTTAAAGAACGCGGCACGTCCGTCATCTTGCACTTAAAAGAGACCGAAAGTCGATTCCTTGAGACTTGGACGCTTCGTGAGGCTATTGAGAAGTATTCCGATCACATTGCCGTTCCCGTCTACTTGTGGGAAGAAAAGTTTGAGGCACCTAAAGAAGGCGAGGATGCTTCCAAGAAGGAACCTAAATTCGAGTATACGCAGGTCAATGAAGCTAAGGCGCTTTGGACCATGGCTCCGCGCGAGGTCAAAGACGAGCAATACAAGGAGTTTTACAAGCATTTAACGCATGACTACGACGATCCTTTGGCGTGGGCACACAATAAGGTCGAAGGCGAATTGGAGTACACGTCGCTCCTATTTATTCCGTCTCATGCGCCTTGGGATTTGTACTCGCGTGATACCGTCAAAGGCTTAAAACTTTTTGTCGAACGCGTGTTTATTATGGACAAGGCCGATGCGTTCTTGCCGAACTACTTGCGTTTTGTGCGCGGGCTTGTTGACACGAATGCACTTCCTTTAAATGTTTCGCGTGAGCTTTTGCAGGAAAGTGAAGCCGGTCGCAAGTTAAAGAAGGCTCTGACAAAACGTGCATTGGACATGATTGCCAAGTTGGCAAGCGATAAGGAAAAGTACGCCAAATTCTGGGCTCAGTTCGGTCGTGTTCTCAAGGAGGGACCGGTTGAGGATTACGCCAATTCTGAAACAATCGCCAAACTGCTGCGTTTCGCGTCCACGAAAGACGATTCTTCAGCGCAAAACGTCAGTCTTGCCGATTATGTTTCGCGTATGCCCGAAGGACAAAAGAAGATTTACTACTTGGTCGGCACGAGCTATCAGAGCGTAAAGACATCGCCGTACTTGGAACTCTTTAAGAAGAAGGGCATTGAAGTGCTCCTTTTGTGGGATCGCATCGACGAGTGGCTGATGGGTCATCTGCGTGAGTTCGAAGGTAAGGGCTTTGTCAGTGCCAGTGCATCGGATCTGGAACTCGGCGAATTGGCCGACAAGCCGGAAAAAACCGAAGAGGAGGCAAAGCAAAGCGCAAGTTTGCTTGAACGTTTAAAGACGGCATTAGCCGGCCGTGTCAAAGACGTGCGTGTGACAACGCGTCTTGTCGGGACGCCGAGTTGCGTTGTGGCCGAAGCCGGGCAGTTTTTAACGCCTCAGATGAAGCGCATGCTCGAGGCTGCCGGACAAACGGTGCCCGAAGATGAGTACATTTTAGAAGTCGATCCGGAAAATGCACTCTTAAAACGTGCGGCTTCCGAGGCCGATCCTGCGCGCTTTAAGGAATGGGCCGAGCTTATTTTCGAGCAGGCCGTGCTTTCCGAACAAGGCGCTCTTAAGGATCCCAATGCCTTTGTGCAACGCATGAATCGCCTATTAGCTCTTTAAAGTCTGAAGAGAAAAATCGGCCCGGTTTATCCGGGCCGATGGCGTTTTTTGACGCGACGAACGGATGTCAGTTTCCCATCAGGTTTCGGTAAAGCAAAGCGTAGGTATTTGCGGATTTTTCCCAAGATAAATCCTTGCTCATGGCGCGTTTTATGGCGCGAGTCCACGCATCTTTGTTTGCGTAAAGTGCGGATACATCGCGCAATGCGGCGCAAAGTGCCTCAGGGCGCGCATCGTTAAATAAGAAGCCGTCACCCGTATCGCCGATGACCGGTGTGATGGTGTCGGCCAGCCCCCCGGTTCTTCGCGCCACGGGAAGAGTCCCGTAACGCAGGGCCATCATCTGCGTTAGTCCGCAGGGCTCAAATCGCGAGGGGACGAGAAGCGCATCGGCGCCGGCGACGAGACGGTGTGAAAGTGCTTCGTTGTATCCGATGTAGCATGCAACACGTCCTTTGTGTGCCTCGGCAGCGTGTCTGAAACTGGCCTCCAATGTGGGTTCTCCCGATCCCAAAACGATCAATTGACCGTCTAAGGCGAGAATTTGCCCGAGCGCGGCCAAAACCAAATCCAACCCCTTTTGATCGGCCAAACGACTGACGACGCCCAAAAGCGGTCCCTTGGCGTTTTCATCAAGGCGGAAGGTTTTTTGAAGGTCCTTTTTACACAGGACTTTCCCCGTAAGGTCGTCTTGTCCGTAGCGCGCAACCAGTTGCGCATCGGTTTTCGGATTCCAAATGTCGTAATCCAAGCCGTTAAGAATGCCGGAAAAGTCCTTGCTTCGGCTTTTCAGAACACCTTGCATTCCGAATCCCATTGCGTCGGTTAAGACTTCTTTCGCGTATGTTGGGCTGACGGTCGTAATGCTGTTGGAGAAAACAAGACCGGCTTTTAGAAATGAGAAATTCCCGAAAAATTCGAACTGGTGCGGAAAACCCATGCGTCGAGAAAACCCTAGGTCATCCGACTCGCCGAACGGGAATAGACCGCGAAATGCCAGATTATGAATCGTAAAGACAGACTTAGCGGTATGAGCCGGGTTTTCTGCTAAATACGCCGCCGTCAATCCCGCATGCCAGTCGTGCGCGTGCACGATATCGGGCTTCCAGGTCCGGTCCAAATCCCCGTCTGCCAAGCGCGCTCCCGTCCATCCTAGGAGTGCGTAGCGTCTGTGTGTGTCATTCCACTCGCGCCCGTCCGGGCCTAAATAGGGATTTCCGGTTCGTCCGTAAAGACTCGGCGAGTCGATGACGTATACATCGGTTCCGATGCGCGGGAGTTTGCCGCGTAAAAGCCGCACGTTGGCCGCACCGAAGACCGAGCCGATGTCGGCAACGCGTTTTAAGTGTGTCAGACCGTCTAAAACCGACGGATAGCCCGGCAGGAGAACTCGCACGGAAAGGCCGAGCTTGCGTTCGGCACGCGGCAACGCGTAGGCGACGTCACCTAAACCGCCGGTTTTTATCAGCGGATAGGCCTCCGCAACAACATGTAAAACTTTCACAACGTATTCTCGTTATAGATTTAGCGGTTGTTTTCAAGTGCCATCATCATGTCACGTGTGACAAGCGTAATGCCGGTCGGCGAGCGTCTGAAGTGCCGCGCATCTTCGTTGGCGTCGACGCCGATGACCATGCCGCTCGGAATGACGACCCCCGAATCGACGATGCATCGGTTCAGGTACGCTCCCGGCCCGACCACAACGCGCGGAGCCAGAACCGTCCAGTGCACTTTGGCATGCGAATGAATGCGGCAATTGGAACCGATAATGCTGTGGTAGAGCTCGCCGCTGATAAGGCACCCGTTTGTCACGATGGATTCAATCGCGATACCGCGCCTGTCGCCTTCGTTATGCACGAATTTGGCAGGCGGCAGTTGCGGTTGTGCCGTCCAAATCGGCCAGGCTGAGTCATACAAATTGAGTTTCGGGACCGTATGCGTCAGGTCGATATTGGCCTCCCAGAACGAGTCGATCGTTCCGACATCGCGCCAGTAGTCTTCTTGATTCTCCGGTTCGCCGACGCCGTGTACGCAACTGCCCGAGAAGGCATGTGACATGGCAACTCCTTTAGCGACAGCCTCGGGAATGATGTCTTTGCCGAAGTCGTGTGAAGTGTTTTCTTTGTGCATATCGCGCACAAGAGCATCGAAAAGGTAGTCGGCATTAAAAATATAAATGCCCATGGAGCAAAGGGATTTGTCCGGATTGCCGGGCATGGGCGGGGGATCGGCCGGTTTTTCGACGAAGCGAATGATCTTGCCTGTTTTATCAACGGCCATCACACCGAAGCCCTTGGCATCGTTTCTCGGCACCTCAATGCAGGCAACGGTGCACTCTGCACCGCTGGCAATGTGCTCGGAGAGCATGACCGAGTAATTCATTTTGTAGATGTGGTCGCCGGCCAGGATGACGACATATTTGGGGAAAGGTCGATAACTTTGCAAAATGTCGATGTTCTGATAGACGGCATCGGCAGTTCCCCGATACCACGAATTTTCATCGACGCGTTGCTGGGCCGGTAGTAAATCGACAAACTCATTGACGGTCGGTTGCAAGAAGCTCCAGGCCTGATTGATATGGCGCAAAAGGCTATGCGACTTGTACTGCGTCGCGACGGCAATGCGACGGATACCGGAATTGACGCAGTTAGACAGTGCAAAATCAATCAGCCGATAGTTACCGCCGAAATGCACAGCCGGTTTGGAACGGCGATCTGTGAGTTCATAAAGACGCGAACCGCGCCCGCCTGCCAAAATGAGCGCAATGGTGTGCGCCGGGGCTACGTAAGTGCTTCGATTGGCCATTGTTGCCTCCTAACTGATGACATCGGGCGCTTGTCGTCCGGTGATTTCACGGATATGCGCCACTTGATCTGCCAGATCAATAAGCGGCTTTAATGTTGTCTGCACGGGCTCTTCGTAATGCGCCGGATTGTCCGTGTAACGCTCCAAGTACACACGTAGTGTCGCTCCGACCGTTCCTGTGCCGGAAAGCCTAAAAACGATACGCGATCCGTCCTTTAAGAATACGCGAATTCCTTGGTGTTCGCTTACCGATCCGTCAACCGGATCGTGGTAGGTAAAGTCATCGGCCTTGTCGATAACCATCGTGTGTGAGGACGGTAAAGTAAAGCACTTTCCCGCAAGTGTCGGCGCGATCTCGCGTAAACGGGCCATGAGAGTTTGTCCGGCCTCTCGGTCAATGCCTTCGTAGTCGTGACGCGAGTAGACGTTACGCCCGAACCGGGCCCAGTGTTCGCGCACGAGAGTTTCGGCGTGTTTGCCGGTCTTTGCCAGAATCGAAAGCCAACACAGTACCGCCCAAAGACCGTCTTTTTCGCGAACGTGATTGCCGCCCGTGCCCGAGCTTTCTTCACCGCAAATCGTGGCTTTTCCGGCATCGAGAAGATTGCCGAAGAACTTCCAGCCTGTCGGGGTTTCGTAGCAGGAAATGCCGAGAGCTTCGGCCACGCGGTCAACTGCGCGTGATGTGGGCATGGAGCGTGCCACACCTGCCAGCCCCTTTTCGTAGGCCGGAATCAGCCGGGCATTGGCGACAATGACGGCAAGGCTGTCACTCGGACTGATAAAAAGATTGCGTCCGACCACCATGTTTCTGTCGCCGTCGCCGTCGGAGGCTGCTCCGAAACTAAGTCCCAAAGCCGGCGTGGAAAGCGCACGAATTAAATCGGCGGCATAGACGGGATTGGGATCGGGGTGACGTCCTCCGAAGTCGGCAAGCGGAGTTGCGTTGACAACGGTGCCTTCCGGTGCGCCGAGCATGCCTTCTAAAATCCGCTTGGCATAAGGTCCCGTGACGGCATTTAAGGCATCGTACCGCATCTTAAAGTCGGGCCGAGCAAAAAGTGTTTTAATGCTTTCAAAGTCAAACAAGGACTTTAAAAGAGCCGCATAATCGGCAACCGGATCAATGACTTCAATGACGGTTTTATCAAGCGTTTGTTCGCCGATTTGCGCAATATTAAGGTCCGGACAATCTTCAATGGCGTATTGCGTAATTTTTTTACTGACTTGAAAGATCGCATCGGTAAACGTTTCGTTCGCAGGTCCCCCGTTCGAAAGGTTGTACTTAATACCGAAGTCGCCCTTGGGGCCGCCGGGGTTGTGGCTTGCCGACAAAATGATGCCGCCGTCGGCTTTGTGCTCACGAATGACGGCACTGGCGGCCGGCGTTGACAAAAT
>DHJT01000045.1:19247-22035 GCA_002404465.1 Sutterella sp. UBA4713
TTGGATGGCTACGTCGTTGTAAAACCGCCCGTCGCCGCCTAAGACAAGCGTTTTGCCGTGACAGTCACCGACGACCGTAAAGACCGACTGTACGTAATTTTCCAAATAGTGAGGCAGAGCAAATCGAGCGACTTTTTTGCGCAGTCCCGAGGTTCCGGGTTTTTGGTCGTCAAAGGCCGTTGTTTCAATTACGCGGATTGTCATCGTGTGCTCCTTAAATGTATTTTTTCGTAAAGGCCAAAAGCGCTTCTGTGGACGCATCAAATGTGAGCGAAGGATTCTGTCCCGTAAGCTTGGGCAAAATCTTCTTGGCGACGGCTTTGCCGAGCTCCACGCCCCACTGGTCAAAAGAATTAATGCCCCAGAGTACGCCTTGCACGAAGGCTTTGTGTTCGTAAAGAACGACAAGTTCTGCAAGTGATTCGGGTGAAAGGTCCTTTAAAAGCAACGTGGACGTCGGCTGGTTGCCGGGAAAGCTTCTCTGGCGAGCCAATGCATTGATGTCTTCATCGCTTCGCCCTTCCTGTTTCATACTTTTTCGCACCTCGTCTTCGGTTTTGCCGAATGCCAAAGCCGATGTCTGGGCAAAGCAATTGGATAAAAGCGCTTCCTGGTGACCTGCCATCGGATAGTCGGCCTTGACGGCGGCGATAAAGTCGCAGGGCACAAGGCGACCGCCTTGATGCAGAAGTTGAAAAAAGGCATGTTGCCCGTTGTTTCCGAGCTCACCCCAGACCACAGGAGCCGTTGTCCACGTAACGGGCTCATTGTCGTTTCCGACGGACTTGCCGTTACTTTCCATTTCCAGTTGTTGCAGGAACGAAGGGAAGAATTTGAGCGAATCGTTATAGGGAAGAATTGCCAATGTCGGCGCATTTAAAATGTTAGCATTCCAGTAGCCGATTAAGGCCATCAGGACCGGAAGATTGTCGGCAAACGGCGTGTTCCTGAAATGGTTGTCCATTTTTTCGGCCGCCGAGAGCAGTCGTAAAAAGAGGGCTTCGCCGATTTGAAGCATCAGAGAAAGTCCGACGGCCGACCACAGAGAATACCTGCCTCCGACCCAGTCCCAAATCGGAAAGACCCGTTCGGCGGGAATTCCGAATTGAGCGGCTAAGGGAGGCTTGCTCGATACGGCCGCGAGATGATTGGCCAGGTGCGGTCCTTCCCCGAGTTTTTCCACAAGCCAGCGACGTGCCGTATGGGCATTGAGCATGGTTTCCTGGGTTGTAAAGGTCTTGCTGACGATGACGACGAGGGTTGTTTCCGGGCGCAGGGTTTTAAGAAGCGTCGTCATCTGCGCCGCATCTAAATTGCTCACGAAGTGCGCTTTAGGCCCGTTACAACTGACGGCGCGCAAGGCTGTTGCCATCATTTTGGGCCCTAAGTCCGAGCCGCCGATTCCCACATTGACGACGTCGGTGATTTTTTCTCCGGTCGATCCCGTAAGTTCCCCCGAGCGAACGGCCTCGGCAAATTGACCCATGCGGCGGCGCGTTTGAAGGACTTCGGGCATTACGTCACAATTTGCGGGGAAAGGACCTTGAGAACGGCGCAACGCAACGTGAAGTACACGGCGGTTTTCGCTACGGTTGATGCGCTCGCCCGAGAACATCCGCTCGATCGCCTCTTTCAGATGTGCTTGTTCGGCCAATTCGACTAAGAGTCCGACGGTCTCCTTATCAAGGCGTTGTTTGGAAAAGTCGTAGTGCAAATTGTCAAATTCTCGCGTCAGAGCCGGCACCCGGTTGCTGTCACGGGCAAAAAGTTCGCGTAGGTGTATCCCGTTAAGGGCTTCTTTCTTTTCTTTGAGTGCGCGATAGGCGACGGTTTCAATCAGATGCATCGTTCTTCTCTCTCCCTTATTTTTGTTTCACGCGGTTTTCCGGGCCAAAGCCAGTGTGCCGAAAAGACCGAGATTGCCTGTTGTATCCAAATACAATCGGATGCGTTTTAAATAGTTTAAATGGGGGCCTTTGTAATGCAAAAACTCCGCAAGAAAGTTCGGGTGCTTCACAAGGCAGGGGCTTTTTCGGGCCATTCCCCCGCCGATGACAATGCTTTGTGTTAAAACGGCTAAAGCCGCCGTTCGTGCGGCTCGTCCGTAAAAGCGGGCAAACGTCGCGCAGGTCGCACTTGTTTCAAAGCCTGCCTCGCGCGTCAAGTGAGCCGGATCGGCTACTTCTCCCGTATAAAACCGGTGTAGTAGCGAGAGTCCTTTGCCCGACAGAACGTGTTCGATTGTGAGCGGCGTGTCCGGATAGATGCTTTGATAAAAGTGTTCAACGGGTCTTTCATCGGACGCAAAGGCCATGGAAACGTGCCCCAGTTCGCTCGCAATCACATTCGGTGTGTCTCCCGTAAGGAGCCATCCTGTTCCGAATCCCGTTCCGGCACCGATTACGGTGCGCACGGGGCAGGGAAAGATGGCGTCTGATGAGTAAAGGGTCTCTAACGAATTTTCTATTCCCGGGAAATTCAATCCCCAGGCTTGAGCCTGAAAGTCGTTAATCAGAAAAACACGGGCGTTTTCAAAAAGAGCCCGGACCAGTTCTTCATCGACACAAAAGGCGGCATTCGTCATTTTGACACGCCCGTTCTCGACGGGACCTGCGGCAGCAATGACAATGAAGCGGACGGCGCGGATGTCCTTCCATGTCCGAAGGATTTTCCGTAAGGCCGATTCGAAGGTCGCTTCTTGACTGGAAAAAACGTGGTGCTCTAACCAGGTTACGCCTTCATTTGTGAGCTCTGCCAAGGCAAATCGTGCGTTTGTGCCACCGATATC
>DHJT01000045.1:22082-27081 GCA_002404465.1 Sutterella sp. UBA4713
GATATCTGCCGACAAAACTTTCATGACGCCCCCTCACGACGAAAAGCCGATTCTTTGAGTTAAAAGCCACCCGCACGGAGCTCTGAAAAAAAAGCTCCCTCACCGATTGACAAATTCTAATCAAGTTAACGTAAGTGTTTTATCTTGGGATGCTATTTTTGGAAACGATCCGATGAAAACAGGGCTGACCGAGTAAAATTCCAAAAATTACATTGTGCTTTTTGTGCCCGGCGGAATCGTCAGCTGCGATGCCGACAGTCCCTTTCGGAGTTTTATAAAAAATGTCAGATAATCAGAAACTTACGGATAAGTCTCTTGCCTTAGGAGCGGAAATCAAAGAAATTCTTCGCGACGTTCTTTCGCGTCCGGAAAACAGGACCAATGCAACGGAGCGTTATGTGGCGCTTTCGTATGCCGTCAGAAAACGTCTTTCCGAACGGTGGGTTAAGACGCAACTGGAAGATCAAGCCGATCATGCGCGTCGTATCTACTACATGTCTATGGAGTATCTTATCGGTCGGTCGCTTAATAACGCCTTGGCAGCAACAGGGCTGAAACAAGCCGCGCAAGAGGCCGTTCGTGCCGAAGGCTACGAGGAACTTTCCGATCTTTTGGAGTGTGAGCACGATGCCGCACTCGGAAACGGCGGTCTCGGACGCCTTGCCGCTTGCTTTTTGGATTCCATGGCGACTTTAGGCTTGCCGAGCTGGGGCTACGGTATGCGTTACGAGTACGGCATGTTCGCGCAGTCCATCGTGAACGGCTGTCAGGTTGAGCGTCCCGATCAATGGCTTGTCGACGGCGGTACGGTTTGGGAGTTCCCGCGTTACAACACCAGTTACACGGTACGTTTTTACGGAAAAACCGAGTCGCGCGGCGTCGATGCCTGCGCCTGGGTCAATGCCACGGAAGTGACCGCCAGGGCCTATGACTTTGTTATTCCCGGTCACGGAACCGATCGCGTAAGTACCATGCGCCTTTGGAAGGCGTTTGCTCCGGAACAGATTGATTTGAATGCTTTCAATACCGGTGACTATGCGCGTGCTTCGGGCGTGAAAAATCAGTTTGAAAATATCTCTTGGGTTCTGTACCCGAACGACAGCACGCCGCGCGGGCGCGAGTTGCGACTCAAACAGGAATACCTTTTCGTTTCCGCTTCCTTGCAAGATATTCTCAAGCACCATTTGGGTGAGTACGGAACACTGGAAAATCTCTCGGAAAAAATCGCCATTCACTTAAACGATACCCATCCGGCGATTTCGGTGGCCGAGCTGATGCGTCTTTTGGTTGATGAACATTCTATGAGTTGGAAAGATGCTTGGGCGCAGTGCGCGAAGATTTTCTCGTACACGAACCACACGCTCATGCCCGAGGCGTTGGAAACCTGGCCTGTGCCCTTGATGAAGAACTTGTTGCCGCGCCATATGGAAATCATCTACCGGATCAATGCCGAGTTCCTGGCGATGGTGCGGGAAAAATTCCCGGGCGATATCGATTTGGTGCGTCGTGTGTCCCTAATTGATGACGGCAATTACACAGAGGAAAGCAAACGTGTGCGCATGTCGCACCTAAGTATTGTGGCAAGCCATAAGGTGAACGGTGTCTCCAAGCTTCATAGCCACCTGATGGTCACGACTATCTTTTCCGGATTTGCGCGGATTTTCCCGGATCGCTTTGACAACAAGACCAACGGTATTACGCAGCGTCGTTGGCTTGCGGAGGCCAATCCCGGGCTTGCGGCTTTATTAGATAAATATGTCGGAACGAATTGGCGGTATAACTTAGATGATGTGGCAGGTTTACGTAAGATTCTTGCGTCCGACAAGGCCGATGTCGTTTGCGAAGAATTTTTGGCCGTCAAGCGTGCTAATAAGGAGAAACTTGCTTCTTACGTGCGCCGCACGACCGGAGTAGAGATCAATCCTGCGGCCCTGATGGATGTGCAAGTCAAGCGTATCCACGAATACAAGCGCCAGCTCCTTAACGTTTTGCACGTCATTGCGCTTTATAACGACATGAAAGACGGGCGACCTCATCCGGCTCGTAACGTCATCTTCTCGGGTAAAGCGGCTTCGTCTTACTACATGGCCAAGCTCATCATTCACCTGATTAACGATGTGGCGCGCACCATCAATGCCGACCCGGCAGTCAACGACAAACTCAAAGTCGCTTTTGTGCCTAACTACAGTGTTTCGGCAGCCGAAGTCATTATTCCGGCAGCAGACCTTTCCGAGCAGATTTCGACGGCCGGAACGGAAGCTTCCGGTACGGGCAATATGAAATTGGCGTTAAACGGCGCGTTGACGATGGGTACCGAAGACGGTGCCACGATTGAAATTCGTGACAGCGTCGGAGCTGAAAATTTGTTTATCTTCGGTAATACGGCCTCTCAGATTGAGGATATTCGCCGTCGCGGTTACAACCCGCGGGCGATTTACCAGTCCAACGCGCGTTTGCGTCGCGTTCTGGACATGATTCGTACAGGGTATTTCTCGCCTGAGCAACCCGATCGCTATGCCGATATCTTTTCCGGCCTTGTTGATTACGGCGATTACTACATGCTTTTGGCGGATTTTGAAAGTTATCTTGAAGCTCAAGAGAGGGCCGAAGCGCTTTACGCCGATCCGAAGGCTTGGGCAAAGAAGGCTCTTTTGAATGTGGCCGGCATGGGACCGTTTAGTTCCGATCGTACGATTCGCGATTACGCACGCGATACGTGGAATCTGGAGAAATACCTGAGAAAATAATGCGTATCGGGAGTTTCTTATGAAACAAGTTATTACGCTCGATCGAGCTCAAATCGATTCTCTGCTACGCGGAGATCACAGTGATCCGTTTTCCGTGCTCGGCCCGCATCGTGTCAAGCGCACGCTCGTTGTGCGAGCCGTGCTTCCCAATGCTCTTGCCGTGACGGCCGTCGATTCGAAAACCGAAAAGCCGCTCGCCGTCTTTAAGCAACCTGTTAAGGGGTACTTTGAGGCGCGCTTGGGCGCGAAAAAGGATATTCACTACAAGCTTCGTATCGATTGGGGGTCGGCCGTACAGGTAACCGACGACCCGTATCGGTTCGGCCCCGTGATCTCCGAGGCCGACATGTGGCTTTTGTCCGAGGGGACCCATCGGCACCCGTGGACGTGTTTCGGTGCACATCCGTGTGTGATGGACGGCGTAAGCGGTGTGTCTTTTGCCGTTTGGGCTCCGGGGGTGCGCCGTGTGAGTGTGGTCGGGGACTTTAACTCTTGGGACGGACGCCGTGCTCCGATGCGTTTGCGTCGCGATGCCGGCGTGTGGGAAATCTTCTTACCCGGAGTCAAGCAAGGCCAGTGCTACAAGTATGAAATCATTGCAGCCGACGGTCGCAGGTTGCCCTTGAAGGCCGACCCGTATGCCTTCCGCATGGAAATGCGTCCTGGAACGGCTTCGATTGTCTGCGCGCTTCCGAAGCGTCCTAAGCCGATTGCCGTGAAAAACGTCAATGCTTTGGATCGCCCGATGAGTATCTATGAGGTGCATTTAGGCAGCTGGATGCGCCATCCCAATAAGCGGTTTTACTACAACTGGGATGAGTTGGCCGATCGTCTTGTCGCGTACGTCAAGGACATGGGCTTTACGCACGTTGAGTTGCTTCCTGTTAGCGAGCATCCCTTTGACGGCTCTTGGGGCTATCAGGCGCTCGGACTTTATGCTCCGACGGCGCGTTTCGGGGAGCCTGACGGATTTGTGCGCTTTGTGAGCGCTTGCCATGAAGCCGGTATCGGCGTCATTGTCGATTGGGTTCCGGCACATTTTCCCAAGGACGAGGCCGGCTTGGCACGCTTTACCGGTGTTCCGCTTTACGAATATTCCGATCCGCGCGAGGGTGAACACAAAGACTGGGGTACCTATATCTATAACCTCGGGCGTCGGGAAGTGCTTGAGTATCTTGTCGGTAATGCGCTTTTTTGGGCGCAGGTTTACGGCGTGGACGGGTTGCGTGTCGATGCCGTTGCCTCGATGCTTTACCGAGATTACAGTCGTAAAGAGGGTGAATGGATTCCGAATATATACGGCGGACGGGAAAACCTCGAATCGATTGCCTTCTTGCGCCGCGTCAATGAAGTTCTCGGCCAGGAAGAACCGAACGTGGCGACGTTTGCCGAAGAATCGACGGCTTGGCCCATGGTCTCGCGTCCGCCCTCGATGGGGGGCTTAGGGTTCCATTACAAGTGGAACATGGGTTGGATGCACGACGTGTTAAGTTACATGCATGAGGACCCGGTGTATCGGCGCTGGCATCACAATGAGCTGACATTCGGCCTGCTTTATGCCTATTCGGAAAACTTTGTCTTGCCGCTTTCGCACGATGAAGTGGTGCACGGTAAGGGCTCTCTTCTTGAGAAGATGTCGGGAGACGATTGGCAAAAGTTTGCTAACTTGCGTGCTTTTTACGGCTTTATGTGGGCGTATCCGGGTAAAAAACTCCTTTTCATGGGCGGCGAATTTGCGCAAAGACGGGAGTGGAACGACAATGCCGAGCTCGACTGGGGTCTGCTGGAGTGCGACTCGCACAAAGGCGTGCAGCATTTGGTTCGCGATTTAAATAAGGCTCTTCAAGAGAACCCGGCCCTTTATGAAAAAGATTGCGAATTCGGCGGCTTTGAGTGGCTCGATGTCGATGATAAGGACAACTCCGTTGTCGCTTTTGCGCGCTGGGGAACGTCGGGTGACGCCTGTGTGGTGTGCATTTCGAACTTTACGCCCGTGGTGCGTCGCAACTATCGTATCGGAGTTCCGAAGGCCGGAACCTATCGGGAGATAATCAACACCGATAGTTCCTACTACTGGGGCAGTAATGTCGGAACGTCGGACGTTGCTGCCGTCGATTCCGAACCGATTGCCTTTCATGGGAAGGCACAGTCCATTAATGTGACGCTGCCGCCGCTCGCAACGGTTTATCTTAAATGGCATTCTTAGACACTTTAACGTTTTGCGCCGGTTCCGGTGTGCGTCCGGGGGTGAC
>DHJT01000045.1:27101-31943 GCA_002404465.1 Sutterella sp. UBA4713
GCCGGTTCCGGCGTGCGCCCGGGAGTGACGCTTGATGCGACAGGTGCGGACTTCGCGCTTTACACGCAAAGCGCCTGTGCCGTCAGTGTTGTTTTGTTCGACCGTAAGGGGGCTTCGCGGGCTTTTCCGCTCACGCGGTCGCACAACAACGTATGGACGGGGCGCGTGTGCGGCAATTTGGCCGGAATCCGCTACGGGTATCGCGTTGCGACCGAAGCGGGGCCGGGCAATAAACCGGCGAAGACGCTGCTTCTTGATCCCTATGCAAAGGAACTTGACGGACGCTATGCGCGCGAGGCGACGGACGGCGCCTGCGGACTGTACGGCGTTCTGCCTGAACCCGATACCTTTGATTGGCAAGACGACGCGCCGCCTTGCATTCCGATGCACGCATCGGTTTTCTATGAAGTGCACGTCAAAGGGGCCACGAAACTTTTATTTGATATTCCCGAAAGGATTCGAGGAACGTATGCGGGACTGGCAAGTGCCCCGTTTATCAAACACCTAAAGGCCCTCGGCGTGACGGCCGTGGATTTGCTCCCGGTTGCCGAGTCCGTCGATGAAGATCGTTTGAGGGCGCGGGGACTTAAAAACTATTGGGGATATAACCCGGTTTCATTTTTTGCCGTTCAGCGCCGATACGCGGCCGATCCCGCGCAGGCGCGCAGCGAATTTCGCACGATGGTCAAGGCGCTCCATGCCGCCGGTCTTGAGGTCATTATCGATGTGGTCTACAACCACACGGCGGAAACCGACGAAACAGGGCCGATGCTCGGACTGCGCGGTATTGACAACAAAACCTACTACAAAGTCAGACCCGAAAATCCGGACTTGTACGTTAACGATACCGGATGCGGCAATACGGTCAATGTTTCGAACCCGATGACCTTGGCTCTTATCCTCGATGCGCTTCGCTACTGGGTTCGTGAGATGCACGTGGACGGTTTCCGCTTTGATTTGGCGGCTACGTTAACGCGCGAGAGTCGTTTCCTGGAGGCTGTTCACGCTGATCCGGTACTGCAACGAGTCAAGCTCATTGCCGAGCCGTGGGATATCGGACCGGACGGCTATCGTCTAGGGCGCTTCGGTGCTCCTTGGAGCGAATGGAATGATCGTTTCCGAGACGATGTGCGTGCCTTTTGGCTTACGAAAAGCGCTCCGATCGGCGCTTTAGCGCAGCGTCTTTGTGCTTCAAGCGAAGTTTTCCGGCGCGACGATCGGGCCCCTCAGGCCAGTTTAAATTTCATCACGGCGCATGACGGCTTTACGCTGGCCGATTTGGTGTCTTTTAACGGTAAGCATAACGAGGCAAACGGCGAGGATAATCGAGACGGAACCGATCGCAATTTCAGTTTTAATTGCGGCGTCGAAGGCCCGACAACCAATCGACAGATTCGTTTGCGTCGGCGCCTTCTCAGAAGAGCCTTGCTTGCAACCCTTCTGCTGTCGCAGGGTGTCCCGATGCTTCTTGCGGGTGACGAATCGGCGCATTCTCAGGACGGCAATAACAACGCATATTGTCAAGATAATTCAACGACGTGGCTCAGTTGGTTCGATAAAAATGCCGAGAACGACACGACGCTGATCGGTGCACTTTGCCGTATTCGCCGCATGTTCGCGCAATTTCAAAACACGACGTGGTTAACGGGCCTTATGAAAGAAGGTGAGCGGGATATTACGTGGCTTAGGCCCGATGCCGAACCGATGGAAACCGCGGATTGGACCGACAAGGCCGATACGCTCGGTTTTCTCCTTGCACGAAAAAATCGGATCGGGCGTGTTCTCGTGTATTTTTATCGCGCTGAAGGTAAGCGCAATCTAACGCTGCCGCTCGGCGACTGGACCTGTATCTTGCAGACGGAATCAGAAAATCCCGATGCGGTTTTTGCGTGTGCGCAGACGCTTTCCGTTACGGGTCCGGGCGTTGCCGTTTTGTGTGAGAAAACAGAGAATTTGCGACGCCAAAGCGGCTTGATTTTGCATGTCACGTCGCTTCCGGGGCCTTTAGGCTCAGGCGATTTCGGTCAAGGATCCCGCGACTTTATCGACTGGATGGTGCGTGCGCGTCAGACTCTTTGGCAAGTGTTACCACTGACGGTAACAGGGGAAGGCAATTCCCCTTACATGGGCGAATCTGTCTTTGCCGGCAATGAATTACTGATTGACTTGGATGCCTTGGTCCGCGAGGGACTCCTTGTTTCTTCCGAGCTCGTGCCAAAGGAACCCTTTGACGAAGAAAAGGTGGATTTTGATCGCGTCAGAGCATTTCGAATCGATCGGTTAAAGCGGGCATCGTTCCGATTTTTCTCACAAAAAACGCATCCGGAGGCATTCGACCGATTTGTGCGACAAGAGCACTATTGGCTCGATGACTATGCGCTTTTTAAGGCACTTAAGACGGAACAAGAGGCTTTCGGTCGACGCAAATGGCAAGACTGGCCCGAGGAACTGCGAGATCGTCGCCCCGAGGCTTTAAAGAAGGCATGCGAGCGTCTTTCTTCGACCGTACGATTCTGGCAGTTTGCTCAGTGGTGTTTTGCGCGACAGTATGAGGATGTGCGAAAAAAGGCGCACGAAGCCGGCATCGAGATCGTCGGAGATTTACCGATTTTCGTGTCACCGCAAAGCGCCGATGTATGGGCGCATCCGGAACTTTTCCTACTCGATGATTTCGGCAATCCTACGGTCGTCTCCGGAGTGCCTCCCGATTACTTTAGTCCTACGGGGCAATTGTGGGGAAACCCCCTTTATAACTGGCCGGCGCATGCCAAGGAGAATTACGCGTGGTGGACGGCGCGCCTTAAGAGGGCGGCGGACTTGTACGATATCGTGCGCATTGACCACTTCCGCGGCTTTGACGCGTATTGGTCCGTCCCGGCACGGGCCCGGACCGCGCTTCACGGACACTGGGAAAAAGGACCGGGAAGGCTTCCTTTCGAACGCATTTTGAAAGAGCGTCCGTCTTTGCGCTTCATTGCCGAAGATCTCGGCGTGATTACGCCTTCGGTTCGCGCCTTGCGACGCGATTTGGGCTTTCCGGGAATGCGCGTTTTGCAGTTTGCCTTCAGCGGTCAGACGGATAATCCGCACCTTCCGGGCAATGTTCCGGAAAATGCAGCCTACTACCCGGGAACGCACGACAACAATACGATTCTCGGCTGGTATGAGGCCCTTGATGCGAGAGCAAAGCAATCGGTTGATGCGGTGCTTGTCGGACCCGATCCGATTCATCTAAGAGCGCTTCGTGCCGTTTGGTCTTCTCGGGCCCGCTATGCCGTTGCTCTTGTGCAGGATGTGCTCGGGTTGCCGGGGTCGGCTCGCATGAATCGGCCCGGTGAGGCGACGGGGTCTTGGGGGTGGCGTCTGAAAAAGGGAATGTTGACCGATCAAGCGGCTCGAAAATTAGCCGAACTGACGTCACAATACGAAAGAAACGGTTAGCTTGTGTTCGGAGGGCTCGGTGCGCCGGAAAATCTTCGGAATTGTCCTAACGGTACTGGTTGCGTGTTGTGCGACGTTTTCGGCAAGTGCGGCGTTCGTGGAAAACCTGCAAGCCCGTCCGAAAGTCGGCCTTGTGTTATCCGGGGGCGGCGCTCGCGGCCTGGCGCATATCGGCGTTTTAAAGGCGCTGGAAGAATTGTGTATTCCCGTGGACTGTATCGCGGCAACGAGCATGGGAGCGCTTGTCGGCGGCGGTTATGCGGCCGGCTACACGGCAGGCGAAATCGAACGGTTAACGCTTTCGATTAACTGGAAGATGATGTTTGAGCCTCGCCCGGATCGACGTGAGATGAAGTGGCGAGCCAAAGAAGATGACGATGCGTCACTGGGGCGAACCCTTGAACTCGGATTAACCAAACAGGGGCTTCGCACGCCCGGGGGCCTGATTTCGACACAGGAGTTGACGCTCTTTTTGAATCGCTCCGTGCAGTTTGCCGATTCCGTACAAAATCTGACGGATTTGCCGATTTCGTTCAGTGCCCTTTCAACCGATCTTTTAACCGGTCAGCGTGTTGTGTTAAATCACAACATCGCGCTATCGAAGGCAATGCTTGCCTCGATGGCAATCCCCGGGGCTTTTACACCTGTTCGCCATGAGGGAAAACTCCTTTGTGACGGCTGTCTCGTGGATAATCTTCCTGTGGACGTGGCACGGGATATGGGTAGTGAGCGCTTAATTGCCGTTAATGTCGGAACGCCTCTTTCCGATAAGGCATCCCTGGAGAATATTCCGGAAATTATGGCGCAGGTTGTCAATATTCTGACTGAGCAGAACGTGCGCAAGTCCTTGTCGGAAATTCGCTCGTCCGATGTGTTAATCGTTCCGAATCTTGAAGATTACACGGCTGCCGACTTTTCCAAAGCTCGCGAATTAATTGATATCGGCTATAAAACCGTGATGGCCGAGAAGGAAAAACTCGCTTCGTTTCGGGTGGACCCGCAAGCATATGCGCGTTGGCATGCGGAGAAAAAGGTTCTCGTCGGGCAAGTTAGCGAGCGACGAATTAATCGCATTGAAGTTCAGGGAAACCGCACGATCAGCCGTGAAAGCATTATCAATGAAGCGGGTTTGGATATTTCCAAGCCCGTGAGTATCGAGGATGTGGAAAAAAGCGTACGCCGCCTTTGGGGAACCGAACAATTTGAGAAGATTTCCTATCGATTTCGCTCCGGTGAGTACGGAGACACACTGATTTACGAACCAGAGGAATGGGCTTGGGGACAATCGAGTCTGAAATTCGGCGGCATGTTCCAAACCGACTTTGTGGATGTCTCGCGGTATTCCGTGGTCGGTGCCTACACTCTCGGCGCAATCAATGCCTGGGATGCCGAATGGCGCAC
>DHJT01000055.1 GCA_002404465.1 Sutterella sp. UBA4713
AGAAACATCCGTTTAAAAGGAATTCCGAGAAGTCCCTGAGCAATTCGTTCATTAAGTGCATAGTCCCCGTACTTTGAATCACCGACCAAAGGGAAACCCAAAGAAGCCGCATGGACACGAATTTGATGCGTACGACCGGTTTTAAGTTCCGCCGAAAGATACGAGACGTTCTCAAAGCGCGAAAGCAAGGTAAAAATCGTGTGGGCACGTTGACCGTGTATTTCATCGACCCGAACACGCCTCTCTCCTGAGGGGAGCGTGTACTTGGTTAAAGGGAGCTTGACGTTTTGACGATCGTTAAGCCACGTGCCGACCACCATCAGGCGATACTCTTTGTGCATACGCCCTTCGCGAATTTCCTCTTGAAATCGAACGAGTGCTTTACGGGTTTTGCATAGAACAATCGCGCCTGACGTATCTCGATCGAGGCGATGAGCCAGTTCAATCATCGGCGCCTCCGGACGCGTGGCCCGCAAGCGCTCGATTAATCCGAAAGAGACGCCCGATCCCCCGTGGCACGCAAGTCCCGCCGGCTTATCCACAATCAACAGATCTCTGTCCTCGTAAAGAATCTTAAGTTCCGTTGCACCGAACGGACGCGCTTGATTTTCTTCATTTTTTTTTGCAATACGCATCGGAGGTACGCGAACGCAATCGTTTAAGTTGAGGTGTTGCGAGACTGAAGCGCGCTTCTTGTTGACACGGACCTCTCCGGCACGAACAATGCGATAAATGTGACTTTTAGGAACGCCCTTAGCAACGGACAAAAGGAAATTATCCAGTCTTTGTCCCTCATGGGCCGCATCGATCGTAAAAAAACGAACACAAGCGTTATCGGGCTTATCGAAAGCAACCTTCGGATTTTCAATGAGTTTTTTTGGACTCTGGGGCATAGGTTTCGGTTATAATGTCGCGTACACGAACCGGGAGTTCGGACGAACCCCCGTTGTGTTGTGTCGGCCTGTAAATTTTAGCCGATACGGTTACCGTTGGTTTCGGTAACACGGCGCATGTATCCGAAGAAACTGTTTTACGTCGTTAAAGCAAGTCCCGGATCGGCGCAAAGGAACTGTTTATTAACGCAGAGAAGTTGCTTTTGATTCCCTAAACGTCCCGATTCCAAGCCGCGTTTTAAACGCCCGAGGTGCGATACGGACGAAATGAAATCGGCAATTGAGCTGCGCGCCGTGTCATAAGACGCGGCAACTGCCGAGACGATAAAGGGTCTCGGGTCGAAGAGATATGTTTGTGTTGACAGGATTCGGGCTTATTTTCTATTTATGGTGTTTTCCGCTTTTAAAGCAGGCGGAAAACTTCGTGTTGTCGCCTGCCGGTACAAAATTGACGAATACGGGTCGGAGAACTTTCTCCGAAAATTCCCTTTTTAGGTTTCCCCGCACGGTTAATCGACCATGGATGCACAGGGCTTTTTTGCGACAGTGTATGCCTATGGTGTCTTGTCCGTAAGTCACCCTTCTACCTGAGTTTTCCCAGATCGTCCTGCACGTATCAGTTAGGCGTCTACGTTAATGGCGCTTAAAAGGGAAACGAAAGTGAAACGCATGCTGTTTAATGCGACGCACGCCGAAGAAACGCGCGTGTGCATCGTAGACGGTCAGCAGTTAATTGATGTCGATATTGAGACATACGGCCGAGAACAAAAAAAATCCAACATTTACAAGGGCATCATCACACGCATCGAGCCGAGCCTTGAGGCGTGCTTTGTCGATTACGGTGAGGAACGGCACGGGTTTTTGCCCTTTAAAGAGATTTCCCGCAGCTACTTTAAGGAGGGTGTCGACGTGCGTACCGTCGGCATCCGCGATGCCGTCTCCGAAGGTCAGGAAATCATCGTCCAGGTCGAAAAAGAAGAGCGCGGCAACAAAGGTGCGGCCCTAACGACCTTTATCAGTTTGGCGGGACGTTACCTCGTTTTAATGCCGAACAATCCGCGTGGCGGCGGTGTGAGCCGGCGTATCGAAGGGGAAGAACGCCAGGAGCTGCGCCAAACGATGGAGCAACTGGATTTGCCGCGCGGCATGAGTACCATTGCGCGAACGGCCGGCATCGGTCGCTCGTTAGAAGAGTTGCAGTGGGACTTAAAAGTGCTACTTCATCACTGGGAAGCGATTAAAAATGCCGCACAATCTCGCCCTGCGCCATTCTTAATTCACCAAGAAAGCGATGTAATNNTCTTCTGAAACTCTGGGATGCCATTAAGGAGGCAGCGACCCCGCAGTACGTCTTTGAGACAACCGAGGACGGGAAAAAGGTCACGCACTACGTCACGGAACCGGAGAAAAACGGTAAAAAATTAAAGCGTGCCAATCCCCCGCCCTTCCTCATTGTCGAAGAGAGCAATTTAGTTATTCGTGCCATTCGCGATTACTTTCAACCGGATATCGGAGAAATTCTCGTCGATACGGAAAGCATCTATGAGCAGGCGCGTCAGTTCATGAGCCACGTCATGCCCGACATGGTCGACCGCGTTAAGCTCTACAAAGAAGACACGCCGCTTTTCTCGCGCTTTCAAGTCGAACACCAAATCGAAACGGCCTACGCAAGAACCGTCCCGCTTCCCTCGGGCGGAGCCATTGTGATCGACCATACCGAAGCCTTGGTTGCCGTCGACGTAAACTCAGCCCGTGCTACCCGCGGTTCTGACATTGAAGAAACAGCTTTTCGCACAAACTGTGAAGCCGCCGATGAAGTGGCGCGTCAGATGCGACTGCGCGACCTCGGAGGCCTGATTGTCATCGACTTTATCGATATGGACGACGTTAAAAATCAGCGCGCCATCGAGCAACGCATGAAAGAAGCCATTCGTCCCGATCGCGCACGCGTACAAATCGGAAAAATCAGTCGCTTCGGACTTTTAGAGCTTTCGCGCCAGAGACTGCGCCCCTCGCTTTCCGAGGGCAATCACATCACCTGCCCGCGCTGTAACGGCGTCGGAGTGATTCGCGATACCGAATCAAGCGCCTTACAGGTGCTGCGTATTTTGCAAGAAGAAGCCACAAAAGAAGGAACCGGTGCCCTGCACGCTCAGGTCCCGGTGGATGTCGCAACTTACCTCCTGAATGAAAAGCGCGCCGAAGTCACAAAACTCGAGCATCGGTACCGTGTGCCGATCGTCCTTATACCCAATACGTTCCTTGAGACGCCGCACTACCATATCGAGCGTCTGAGAGCCGATGACGAACGTCTTGATGATGATGTCGCAAGCTACAAACGCGCCGAAGAATTAACGGCTGTGGCCGACGATCCGTATGCAATAAAGAAGGCCGAGGAAAAGCCCGATCGTCCCAAGCAAATTCCGGTCATCAAGAACATTTTGCCGAAGGACGTCGCACCCAAACACGAAGAGCCGGTTAAACAAGAGCCTGCTTCCGAAAGCCTTGTCGATAAAATCTTGGGATTTTTCGGATTCGGCAAAGACAAAGACGCTGAAAAATCAAAAGAAACCAAGGGAAAACGCGAGACAACCCGTCGCAAGAGCGCACGCACAACGCAGGAGAATCGGACTGCTCGCGCCGAGCGTCGTCGCGAACGCACCAAGGAGCGTCGCGAAAAGGTCCGTAAAAATGCGGAGACGACCGAACGGCCGACCGTACCCGAACCCGTAACGGCGCAAGAGGCGCCCGAGGCGGTTCAAGAAGAGCCCCGTAAGGTCAATCGCCGGACACGGCAGCGCCGTCGCCCGGAAACCCCTGAGAGTGCGGCACGCACGGAGCCCGTAAGCGACGCAACACCCGTTGAAACTCCCGTTAAAGCGCCCCAAGTCGTACCGCAAGAGGAACCGATTCCGGAGACGGCTCTTACGCAAAATGCAGCCGCTGAATCCTCCGAAGTCGATGTAGACGCCGTCAATCAAGAACTTGAAATGGCTCGAATCCAAGAGCGCAGCGCGCGTCGCCCCAAGAAAACGGCCTCTCAAAACGTTTCAACTGCCGAAGCTGTTCCGACGGACATGCCCGAACAAGACGCCGAACCGGTGATTGAAAGCGACAGTCGGCGCCGCCGTCCGAGAAGACGCCGCCCGGTCAAGACGCCCGAAGCCGTCCGCGTGATTGCCGATTCGGCAACCTCCGAGGCAATCGAGCCCGCGGATAACGCTTCTGCGCCTAATTCCGAGGGTCTGCAAACGCCTGAGCCCGTTTCCGCAAAACCGGTTTTAGCCGACTCCGACGGCCAAAGCGCATCTAAGACAGAAGAGAAAAAAGAGCTCAAAGGCGCTTTAAATCCCGAAGTTAAGAACGTATCGACCGATCTACCAGCCGAAAAAAGCATTGCGGACGGATTAGAAGATAACTTAAAGAAAGCCGGTCTAACGCAAGTGTCCACACAAGCCGGGCTTGCCGTGACTCCGACCTACGAACCCGTCAAACACTTGGGTCGCCCAAGACCCGTACTTGAGCCTGTTAAGGAAGAACCCTTAATTCAGGTTCAAACGAAAAAATCGGAATAGTTCGATCGGTTCGACAAAAACACCCTGACTGCGGTCGGGGTGTTTTTTTTCGATATTCAGGACTGCCTTTATCGCGTCGGATTATCGTAAATTAGTCCGAAGTTATCGCACTGCGCACGCTGCAAAAGCGCCGCATCAATCAAGACCAACGCCACAAGAGCCTCGAGAATCGGCGCAGCACGCAGGGCCACGCACGGATCGTGGCGACCTCGCGTGGCAATTTGTACGTCTTCGCCGGCCTCATTGAGGCTTCGCAACGGCAAGCTTACCGAAGGCGTGGGTTTGACGGCAACGTGAACAACAATCGGCGCACTCGACGAGATGCCTCCGAGGATACCTCCTGCGTGATTGGACGCAAACCCGTCGTCGAGCATTTCATCGGCATTTTCGGAACCGCGCTTGCCGCTGGCGGCAAATCCGTCACCGATCGAAACGCCCTTGACGGCATTAACCCCCATCAGTGCGTAAGCTAATTTCGCATCAAGGCGACCGTAGACGGGATTGCCGAGGCCTGCCGGCACCCCTCTCGCTTCAACGAGCAACTCGCCTCCGATACTGTCTCCGTCTTTACGCACGGAATCAACATACGCCGTCAGTTCCTCAATTTGATCTTCGTTCGCGGCAAAGAAAGGATTTTGATTAACGTAGGACCAATCTTTAAAGCGCACGCGGCGCACACCGATTTTCGTCACACGTGCCCGGATCGTAATCCCGAGATTTTCCAAAAGCCACTTTTTTGCCACGGCACCGGCGGCAACGGTCGGAGCGGTCAGACGAGCCGAGGACCTGCCGCCTCCCCTCGGATCACGAATGCCGAATTTGGCAAAATATCCCCAGTCGGCATGCGAAGGTCGAAACGAGTCGGCAATTTGACTGTAATCCTGGCTTTTTTGATCAACATTCGGAATTAAAAGTGCAATGGGAGTTCCCGTCGTCCTGCCTTCATAAAGACCTGAAAGGATTTGCACGTCATCGGTTTCCTTGCGTTGTGTCACAAAGCGCGACGTACCTGGGCGACGGCGTTTTAATTCGCAGGCAATGTCCTTAACGGACAGTTCCAACCCGGGCGGGCAGCCGTCAATCACACATCCGACGGCCGGACCGTGGCTTTCGCCGAAATTCGTCACGACAAAAATTTCCCCGATACTCGATGAAGGCACAATTTACTCCCCGTTAAATCTACCGAAGGGTTCCATTGTAACGTTTGCCCTATCATTACGGCATCAAAACCCGAAAGAGAGCATGATGCAAAACGAACCGATTGATACAAATTGGCTCACGGACACGTTAACCGATGCGCAAGAAACCCTGGATAAAGCCATTGAATTACTCGAAAGCGATCCCCGTCACGCGCAAGGCGTTCTCGAGCATGAAATTCCGGCCCTGTATGCCAAACTCAATTACGCCGTCAATACGTCTTACATCGGTCCGAACGCCGTCAATATTCTCGCGCATGAACGCTTAACGGCTTGGCCGCAGGGTCAGGCTTTTAAAGCTTTTGCCGTGAAAGAGCCCGTGAAAAAAGCAAAAACTACAAAATCACGGGCTCGAACTGCAAAGCAATGCTGTAGCGCCGCCTGATCCCTTCCCGAACAGCGTAAGCCACGGCCAAAACGTCCGATGCCCTGGCCTGTCCGCTGTTGACGATCACAAGCGGTGCCTTGCGAAAGATATGAGCTTGCTCATGGCGCTTGCCGCGAATGCGCCCATGGGCAATGAGCCATGCGGCGGGAATTTTGATGCGACCCGACGACATCGGATGAAACGGAATATTCGGGTCACGTTTCAGAACACGCTGCCCGTGCATGGGCGAAAGAATCGGGTTTTTGAAAAAACTGCCGGCGCTCCCGAGTCGCTTGACGTTCGGTAGTTTGGATTTTCGCAGTGCAAGCACTTGTTCGGCCACATCGGCCGGCGTGATCTTTTTTTTCGGCAAGGCGCGAATGCGCTCGGCAAGCGCCTTGTACTTTAAATTCGGCACGAAGACTTTGGATAAATGAAACGTGACCTTTAGGACAATCAGGCCCGCTCCCTCGGGCGTTTTGAAATAGCTCATCCGATACCGGTAGCCCAAGTCCCGACGCATAATTTCGATAACCGTATCCGTTGCCGGGTCATAACAGGTCACCGAAACGATGGCATTTTTCACTTCCATCCCGTAAGCGCCGATATTTTGAACGGCAGCGCCACCGACGGTTCCGGGAATGCCCGACAGGTTTTCGATACCGGTTCGGTGCTTCTTGACCATTTGAGAAACAAACTCAGACCAGTTTTTTCCGGCCCCGACGCGCACGACAACCTTTTTTTTATCTTCTCGTACGATTTGAACGGACTGATCGATCGGATGCAACACGAGACCGTCGTAATCTTTGGTCACGACAAGATTCGAGCCGCCGCCGAGAATAAACACGGGAAGCCCTGCAACAAGCGGATGCCTTAACAGATTCCTTAATTCATCGAGCGTCGTGTAATCGGCGTAGTAACGAGCCTTAGCCGGAAGTCGAAAGGTATTCTTATCGCGTAACTCGACGTTTTCAAGCAAATCGGCCATCAACGGCTCCCGTCAACTGCTGCAGGCGAGAAGAAATTTTCGACTGAACCGACGCGTTATCGATTCGGGCATCAACAAAAAGTTCGGAAGCTGTACCCTGAGCAATAAAGCGATCCGGGAGCCCGATCTGCAAGGTCGGCACAACAATACCCTCCCGGGAAAGCACTTCAAGGACGCCGCTACCGGCACCTCCGGCAATAACACCCTCTTCGGCCGTCACCACCAAGTCATGTTCACGCGCACATCGGCAAATCGTTTCGACATCAAGCGGCTTGACAAACCGCATATCGACAACAGTAGCATCGAACTTTAAAGCCGTCTCCCAAAGATTTTTCACCATGGAGCCGAACGCAAAAAACACCACGCGACCGAAGTCATTTTTTTTCGTTTGTCGCAAAATACGCGCCCGACCGATCGGAATTGTTTCAAAGCCGTCACCGGCCGCAACACCACGCCCCGTCGCTCTCGGATAGCGCACCGCAGCGGGCGCCCCGAGTTTCACGGCCGTCGTGAGCATCTTACGGCATTCGGCCTCATCGCTCGGTGCCATAATCGTCATGTTCGGCATACTGCGTAAATAGGCTAAATCAAAAGCCCCGTGATGCGTTGCGCCGTCAGCCCCGACAAGTCCTGCGCGATCGACGGCAAACGTGACCGGCAGGTTTTGTAGCGCCACATCGTGCAAAATCTGATCGTAGGCGCGTTGCGCAAACGTCGAATAAATGGCCACAACCGGATGCTGCCCCTCACAGGCAAGACCGGCGGCAAACGTCACGGCATGTTGCTCACAGATGGCAACGTCCCGGTAGCGCTCCGGGAAGCGTTTCTCAAATTCAACAAGACCGCTGCCCTCGCGCATCGCCGGCGTAATGGCATAAAGCTTCGGATCAACCGAGGCCATGTCGCAAATCCACTTGGAAAAAACTTCCGTATACGTCGGGTGCACCGGGTCAACGCGCGACGGGATCGGGAAAGCCGGGTTAAAGGCGCCGACGCCGTGATACGTCGTCGGATCTTTCTCAGCCGGTGCGTACCCCTTGCCCTTCGTTGTGCGCACATGGAGCACAATCGGCCCCATGGGGCCTTCCAAATCCCTGAGCTTTGTCAGCATACGCACTAAACCGACCACATCGTGCCCGTCAATCGGACCGAAGTAATTCAAATCGTACGTGGAGAAAATCGACGACGGAGGACTTAAAAAGTTCACCGTCTGTTTTTCCATACGCTTGGCAAGCTCATGGAGCGTCGGTGTGTTTTTTAAAATCGACTTTCCGAGGTTGCGCATTTTCCAAAAAGGACTCGTGCTCACAAGTTTCCCCAGGTGTCCGCACAGGGCTCCGACAGGCGGTGAAATCGAGCAGTTATTGTCATTGAGGATAATGAGAAGTCTGACGCCGTCCTTGTAGTCCCCTGCATGATTTAAAGCTTCGCTTGCCATGCCGCCCGTTAACGCCCCGTCCCCGATAACGGCCACATGCCAACGCTTGTCATGGCCTTGAAGATGGGAGGCAACGGCCATTCCGAGAGCCGCGGAAATCGACGTCGAGGAGTGTGCCGTTCCGAAGGCATCGTACGGGCTCTCGTCGCGACGCGGGAAACCGGAAAGTCCCTTGTACTGACGAACGTGCTTTAGTCCCTCACGCCGTCCCGTTAAAATTTTGTGCGCATAGGCTTGGTGACCGACGTCCCAAACAAGACGGTCATCGGGCGTGTTAAAGACGTAGTGCAGTGCCAAGGCCAATTCGACACTGCCGAGGGAACTGGACAGGTGGCCCCCCGTGTGACTGACGCAGTCAATGATGTAGGAACGAATTTCACGCGCCAGCTCGGGCAACGCATCAAGAGGGAGCTTTCGCAAATCCTCCGGGCTATCGATTGTTTGTAATAAATTTTTTTCCGTCATTTTTTTCGCCCGATCATGGTATACGCAAGGTCCGAAAGATGTCTCAAAGACGCCGTATGAAAGCGTCCGATGTGTTCGATACCGTCCAGGGCACTTAAGGCCCGCTCCAGGCACTCGGTCGCAAGCTGTTCGGATTGCTCAAGGCCGAGCAGTGAGACATACGTCGGTTTGTTCGTGAGCGCATCTTTTCCGGCCGATTTCCCGAGTGTCGCCGTATCCCCCGTTACATCAAGAATGTCATCGACGACTTGAAACCCGAGTCCGACTGCCGCACTGAAGTCAGCAAGAGGATTTTGTATGGTCGAAAAAAGCGTAGCATCGCCGCACAGCGCCCCCATGCGAAGGGAGGCATCGATAAGGGCCCCGGTTTTCAGGCGATGCATCTGACGCAAAAGATCGAGTGATACGGTCTTTCCGACATGTTCCAAATCAATCGCTTGCCCGGCACACATCCCGTGACAGCCGCAGGAAGTCGCAAAAATACGGATAATTTCCAGACGCGCCGTTTCACAGACCGGAATTTGTGTTAAAAGGGAAAAGGCCTCCGGTTGCAACGCGTCACCTGCGAGCATCGCTTCGGCAACTCCGAAGCGCACGTGGCAAGTCGGCTTACCGCGACGCAAGGTATCGTTATCCATACACGGCAAATCGTCGTGCACAAGCGAATACGCATGCACGAACTCAACGGCCGTCGCAACGGTAGTTAACGCGTTTTCAGGTGCTCCCGTCAGCTCCCCTGCCGCGTACGTCAGGAGGGCGCGAATCCGCTTGCCGCCTCCGGTAACCGCATAAGCCATCGCATCAACGAGGGTCGCCGTGTTCGGATCGTGTGTTTTTAAAACGGACCGGGCAAAGTTTTCGACTGCTGCACGGCGCGGTGCGGCCCAGGTATCAAAGGCGTCTGCGTCGAACGCATGGTTTTTAGTCAATGACATGGAACGCGCGCTCTTTAAAAGGGGCTGTCATTCGTGTCATCTTGCACGGCAAGCGTTCCGTCGGGTTTTAAGACCTGCAGTTTTTTCCGGGCCGACGCCAAGGCTTGCTGACAAAAGGCGGCAAGTTTCTCGCCGCGCTGGTATTTCTCGACGCATTCATCAAGCGTGAGATTACCCTCTTCCATCGCTTGAACAATGGTTTCAAGTTCGGCTATTGCTTGCTCAAAGGTCTGTTTTTTTTGCGAATTTCCCATAACGTGTGGCCTTGCCCTTCAAAGCGGGCTTCGTTTCTTATCGCGGGGGATTTTACCGCAAAGGCATCGGGTTTACGGGGAAATTTCAAATTATTCCCGGGAGAAAAAATTGAAGTCGCGGCGTCTTTATTGCACGTGTTCGGACAATTCTATCGTTCTCTTACGACGCGAACGGGAATACTCCTTTGTCGTCCGTCGATCGCA
>DHJT01000042.1:0-5555 GCA_002404465.1 Sutterella sp. UBA4713
GAAATGAGCTCATGTCCGCTTTGCTTGGCAAAAAGCGCGATGTCCGCAATCGCATGCGGGTCATCGGTAAGAACACAAAGCTCTTGAGAAGGCTCAAGACCTGCCAATGCCCGCTTTGTTTTCAAAACGGGCATCGGGCAGACCATGCCGCATAAGTTGAGTTCTTTCACGACTTTTACGCCAACTTTTCACGGAGCCATTCTTTGGCCGCCGCAAACGACTCTTCAAGTTTCGTGACGTCCGTCGCACCGGCCATGGCGATATCGGGGCGTCCGCCCCCCTTACCGCCGGCAACGGCTGCGGCCACTTTAACTAAATCGCCGGCTTTAACCTTGCCAAGAAGGTTCTTTGTCACACCCGCGCAGAACTGGATCTTCCCTTCTCCCTTAACCGCAAAGAGAATGATGACGGACTTGACGTGATCTTTGACAAAATCAACCGTTTCACGAAGCGCTTTGGGATCGAGGTCTTCTAAGGTCGTCACGAGAACCTTCGTGCCGTTAATTTCCGTAACCTGGTGCACGAGACCTGCGACCTGATGGGCGGCCAGTTTTTCCTTGGCACGCGTCAAATCACGCTCAAGCGCGTGAATCTGACCGACAGCCTGATCGATTTTTTCCGGAAGCTCTTCGGCCGGCGCTTTAAAACGCATCGCGGCCGAATTTAAAAGCGAAACTTCCTTTTGTACGTAAGCCAATGCATTTAAGCCTGTGACAGCCTCAATACGCCGAACACCGGCACTAATGCCCGCTTCGCTCAAAATCTTAAAAAGTCCGATATCGCCCGTACGACGCACATGTGTGCCACCGCAAAGTTCGCACGACGTCCCGATATTCATGACGCGGACGGTCTTACCGTACTTTTCGCCGAAAAGCATCGTTGCGCCCGTAGCTTTGGCTTCCTCGATCGGCAACTCCCGACAGAGTGTTTCCGTATTCGCGAGAATTTCCTTATTGACGATCTCTTCGACCTGAGAAATTTCCTCGGATGTCATGGGCTTGTCGTGCGAGAAATCAAAGCGCGTGACAAAGGGATTGACAAGGCTGCCCTTTTGTGCGACGTGTGCACCGAGCACCTCACGCAGGGCTTTATGCATGATGTGCGTGACCGAGTGGTTGCGAGCAATCGCTTGTCGGCGCTCGCAATCGACCGAAGCCGTGACGATGTCGCCCTTTTTTACGGTACCTTCCGTGACATGCGAGGCATGTCCGAAAACATTAGCCTTGATGCGGAACGTGTCGGAAACCTTAAGTAGCATCGTATCATCGGAAATCGTTCCGGCATCGCCCACCTGTCCGCCCATTTCGGCATAAAAAGGCGTCTTATCAAGAACGACAACCACGTCGTCACCGGCTGCGGCCGATTCCACTTCCGCGCCGTCTTTGTAAAGAGCCAGGACCTTCGCCCCCGTTGTTTTAAGTTCCGTGTAGCCCGTAAAGACGCCGGCTTCCCCACTGTAGGCAAGCCCGGCTGCAATCTTAAACTTGGCCGATGCACGCGCTTTTTCCCGCTGCTCGTTCATCGCAAGATCAAAACCTTCGATATCGACTTTCAGGCCCCGCTCACGACACACGTCCCCGGTTAAGTCCACGGGGAATCCGTACGTATCATGAAGCTTAAAAGCAATCTCGCCGTCTAAAACCCCGTCATGTGTTTGGGCAATCGCCGCTTCCAAAATGGACATTCCCGTTGCCAAGGTCATGCAAAAGCGTTCCTCTTCGGCACGAATCACCTGTGCAATTTTCGGATTGTTTAATTCCGGATAAACATCACCCATTTCTTTTGCGAGGGGTTCAACGAGTTTATAAAAGAACAAACCGCGCGCCCCGAGCTTGTAGCCGTGACGAATTGCACGGCGTGCAATTCGACGAAGCACATAGGCGCGGCCTTCATTTCCGGGAACCACACCGTCGGCAATTGAAAATGCACAGGCCCGGATGTGATCGGCGATGACTTTCAAGGACGGGCACTGGGGGTCAACATTCGTAGCTCCCGCTTCTTCCACGGCCGTCTTGGCTGCGCGCATGATGTTCTGGAACAAATCGATATCGTAATTGGTCGGAACATCCTGCAAAACACTCGCAATGCGTTCCAGGCCCATTCCCGTATCGATATTCGGCCGCGGCAAACGATTCATCTTACCACTCGTATCGCGGTTAAATTGTGTGAAAACCAGGTTCCAGATTTCCAGATACCGATCGCCGTCTTCATCGGGGCTCCCCGGGGGCCCACCTTGAACCGACGGACCGCGATCGTAGAAAATTTCCGAGCACGGACCGCACGGCCCCGTATCGCCCATCATCCAGAAGTTATCGGACATGTAACGGGCGCCCTTGTTGTCTCCGATGCGAACGATGCGCTCGGCAGGAATCCCGATTTCCCGATTCCAAATTTCGTAGGCCTCATCGTCTTCCTGATAAACCGTCACCCAAAGGCGCTCGGGCGCCAGCTTATAAACGGTTGTAAGCAGCTCCCAGGCCCAAGAAATGGCTTCGCGCTTAAAGTAGTCGCCGAAGCTGAAATTGCCGAGCATTTCAAAAAACGTATGGTGACGTGCCGTATACCCGACATTGTCCAAGTCGTTATGTTTTCCGCCTGCGCGAATACACTTTTGAGCCGTTGTTGCACGCGAAAGCGACTTATCAAGTCCTAAGAAGTTGGCCTTGAATTGATTCATGCCGGCGTTCGTAAAAAGAAGCGTCGGATCGCCCTTTGGGACCACAGGGCTTGATTTGACAATCGTGTGTCCCTTGCTTTTGAAGAACTCCAAATACGCCGTCCGAATTTGGGCAGCCGTCATGTAGGTCGCAGGTTTCGTACTCATGATTGATTCACAGTAAAAAGCAAAAAGTAACAAACGTTTGATTTTAAACCCCTACTCACAAAACACTGAGAACGGACGTCCTCTTTTTGCGTTTCGGCAATGCTTGCGAGGGCAAGCCTGCAACAGAGAAAAACCGAACGTGGCGTGTTTCCGAAAATTCTTACTTGCGAACGATTCTCATTTGTGTTTAAAATGCGTTTCGTCTGACCGGCATCTGACACCTTTCGGACTCCTTGCACTCCAGATGCCGGTCGCGTTTTTTTACAAAGGAAGATCATGAAAAAACAACTTATCCCCGTGCTTGCGGCTCTTAGCACGGCCTTTGCCGCTCAGGCAGCCGATGTCAGCATTTACGGTTCCGTCTCAACCGGTCTTGTCGTTACGCACACAAAAGGCGTTGCTGAAAACGATAATCAATCGACGACCGGCTTTACGATGGAATCGGCCTGGGCCGGTGACTCCGTTTGGGGCATTACGGCCGAAGAAGAACTGGCCAACGGATTTAAAGCCGGTGTCGCTCTTGAAAGTGAATACGCTTCCGACACCGGAGCTTTGGCCGACGACAATGCCATTTTCGGCTCGATGTCGTATCTTTGGGTCGGCAATGACGCTTTTAAGTTCTCGATCGGCAATCTTGGCGGGGGACTGACGTCCGGGGGCGGTGATTTTGATTTGATCGGAGGATTTGACCCCTTGGAAGCGGCCTACGGCTTAGGCGGCATGGGACTTGTGGCAACAAAGGATATGGCGCCGACTTCAGCCGTCGCATTTGAAGCGATGCCCGTCGAAGGTCTTAAGATTTCTCTTCAGGCTTCTGCCGGCGACGGCGATGAGCCCAAGTGGTCCGATCGCGACCACTACTACGGCGTAGGTCTCCTTTATGAAAACGGCCCGTTTGCCGGAACCCTTGCCGTGGAAACGGAACGCCGAGCCAACGGCAGTGCTGCCGGCCGCAACGCGTCTTACTACTCAGTCGGGCTTTCTTGGGATGCCGAATGCATTAAACCCATGGTCATTTACCAGCATGCCAAAAATGCAAGCTTACGTTCCTTTGCAGACGGTGCCTTGGATGCGCACTTTGATACATTAGACCAAGAAGACGCTCCGGCACGTACCGACTCAGTGGTACTCGGTGCATCCGCTCCGCTTGCCGGCGGAACAGTTGCCGTTGCCGGTCAGTATGCACGCGTCAAATCCTCTGAAATGGATCTGACGGGAAAAGCCTATACGGTCGGCGTTACTTACACGTATGAATTTTCCAAGCGCACGAGCCTATATACAGGCGCCGTTCTTGTGAAGGGCAAAAAAGATTTTGCCGAGAGAGAAGCTTTGAACGGCTACCAAGTCGGTCTCGGAATTAACCATACGTTTTAAGTCACGATAGGGGGACTGCCCCCTATTCCTTCGATTAGAGTTTTCGCAAGCCCTCGAGCACCCCCGTTCGAGGGCTCTTTTTTAAAGAAATTGCCCCGGGACGAATCACTCGCCGCGGAGCAACCGAACCGAAAGTCCCTAAAAAGGGGAGAAGAGACTTTCTACTAAACGAGGATGCCGAGTTCCTTTTTAAAGCGCGCAACAATCGGCGCCATCTTTTTGGGATCGGCCATTAAGGCCGGATCGACAAGGATGTCGGCTTGTTCTTGTGTCATAAGCCCCATCGCAACGACGGCTTCTTTGACATTGCAGCGATTCTTTTCGCAGTAGTGCGCCACTTCGACGCCCTTGGGATAACCGAAAGTGGCTGCCACAACCGTCGAAAGCGCAATCGACTCTTCGGCCTCTTGCCGACAACGCGGCTCATTGGCCGTAATACCGTCAATGCAGTACTCTCGCAAAATGTCGATTTCCCCTGCCACAAGTTGCATACTCTCAAATAGGCACTTGTAAAAGGTCGCGTCCCACACATTAAGATCCAGCTCGCCTTCGTCGATTGCCACCGTAATGGCAACATCGTTTCCGATAACCTGATGGGCAATTTGAATGACCATCTCGGGTACCGTCGGATTAATCTTTCCGGGCATAATCGAACTTCCGGGGGAAAGCGCGGGAAGATTAATTTCCATCCAACCGGCTCTCGGGCCCGAACTCATCAAGCGAAGATCTTTGCAAATCTTCGAAAGGGTGCATGCCACTTCTTTGATGACCGCCGAGACAACAAGAACCTGATTGGAATTTTGGAAGCCGTCAAAAAGGTTATCCATCGGACGAACGGTTTCGCCGACCTCTTCACTCAGATGCTTATAAAACGCCTCCATGTACCCGGGAGCCGCACCCAAGCCCGTTCCGACGGCGTTTCCTCCCATAATGAGTTCCAAGCATCCGGGACGCGTTGCGTAAAGCTTTTTAATAAGGCCTGCCGTAACACTCGCGAAACCGCCGAACTCTTGTCCGAGCGTAACCGGCAGAGCATCTTGCCAGCACGTACGTCCGACCTTGACGATGTCTTTGAATTCTGCGGCTTTCTTTTCAAAAGAGGCCTGCAACTTTTTTAATTCATCCGCGATTTCATCTAGCCGCGGAACAATAGCCAGGTGCGTTGCCGACGGAATCGTGTCATTGGTGGACTGAGCCATGTTCACATGCGTATTCGGGTGAACGACATCCTGCCCCTTGTGTCCCGTAAGAATTTCGTTTGCCAGATTACCGAGCACTTCATTGACGTTCATATTCACGCACGTGTAGCCGCCGCCTTGCCACATATCAAGCGGGAACTCGCCCTCAAATCCTCCGG
>DHJT01000042.1:5614-11715 GCA_002404465.1 Sutterella sp. UBA4713
AGCCTCACAAATGGCCTTAGCAATCTCTGGCTTCATCGCTCCGATATCGGCATTGGCAAGAGCCGCAGCCTTCTTAATCCGACAAAGTGCCTTGTGCAGATCCGGATAGGCAACGACAGGGAAACCCGCCGCCCCCGAAACCTTCATCATGCGTGTTGTTTGAATTCCGTAGTAGTGACTGTCATCGATTTCCATTTGACCGAGACAATCGCGTTCAATGCGTGTTTTTTTCATAGAAAGCTTCCGTGCAAAAAGAAAAACATCCTGTCGACAATTCGCTTTGACACCTGCAATTCGAAAAGGCGGCTCCGTTAAAAAGACTGTTCAATCACAACCCGAGTTTTTTAACAAGAAACCCTTTTCGAAGCCGTTCCTGATTCATTCTTTCAGGAGCGGACTCAATGAGGTACCAATTCAATATAATCGCGACTTAGGTTGAAATCATTTCAACTTTGTTCGGAGTCGTGCATGCGCTCTCTTTTAGATCCCGCTCTACTGGAAATCTTTTGTGTGGTTTGCGAGCAAGGGTATTTGAGCCGCTCGGCTCAAAAACTCGGCGTGACGACATCGGCCGTCTCCCACGCCCTTGATCGATTGGAAAAATGTGTCAACGCTGAGTTACTGGACCGCAATCGCAGACCGGTGCGCCTGACTAGTGCCGGCAAACGTCTTTTTCGCGAGAGCCAACCCCTGGTTGCGTCTTTGAAAGCACTTCAAGACCGGTTCGGCTCTCTTTCCTATCAGCGCCCTACCATTCGAGTCGGGTTAGGGGAAGTGATTACAGCCACAATCTCTCCCTGGATTATCGGAGAACTGGAAAAACGCGTGCCGCAATTGATGATTGTCTCCGGCCTCAATTGTGTTCTCACTGAAAAACTCAAAAATAACGAACTGGACATCTGTGTGTATTCCGACGGTCTATTAAGCGAGGCGCGCTGGAAGCGTCGGCCGCTTTACGAGGAAAAGTACCTTATCGTCACGGCCGAGAGCCTTCCGGTTCCCCGGAAAACGGAAGATATTGCACACCTAGCAAGCAAGTACCCCTTTGTGACATACACACAAAGCAGTTTGGATCAAGCCATCAGCTATGAATTTTTACGGACAGTCAACATCCGACCGCAAACACAAATCCAGGTCGGCTCCAGTTACTGTCTTGTCGGCGTTGTAAATCAGGTAAGCGGCTGGTCCATTCTTCCGCCCACGAATCTTTGGTGCGGCGGCGCTTTCGCCGAAACCGTCAATTGGACCCCGATTCCGGGAAGCATACCGGCCGTGCGGCGTCAGTGGGTTCTCGGACGCGAGGAGCACGCCGAAACCATCGATTGGTTAGCCGAAAAAATCCAGGAATTTTTTACTCAGCGCACACTAAAAATGCTCGACGCGGTTTCTCCGAAACTGCGCCGGTATGCCTATAAACTGATCTGAGACCGACCAGAACTTTTAAAGTGCGCTTTATAAGTTTTTGAGCCGTGACAAATCTTCGCCGACTCTAACTTTTGAGTCAGCGACTTCCCCGTTTTATCGTGCAATCGCCTCGGACATCGCCTGAGCCAGAGCGCGAGCGAATACCGCATCATCGGCTTCGGCCATAACGCGGAGCAAGGGTTCGGTGCCCGACGGTCGAATCAAAACCCGCCCGCGACCGGCAATTTCTTTTTTCGCCTTTTCTACGGCCTTCACGAAAGGGGCATCCTCTTGCCAGCAGTAGCCCTTAGGAACACGCGTATTCACGAGAATCTGCGGCATCAACGTCAAACCGGCAAGAAGTTCCGGCAAGGTTTTCCCCTGAGAACGCATTGCAGCAAGCACCTGAAGTGCACTGACAACGCCGTCCCCGGTTGTCTGACGGTCAAGCGCGATGATGTGTCCGCTGGACTCTCCCCCGTAAAGCCATTTGCGCGCCAGAAGTTCTTCCATGACGTACCTGTCACCGACCTTGGCTCGTACGAAAGGAATGCCGTCTTCGGAAAACTTTTTTTCCAACGCATAGTTGGTCATCAGAGTACCGGCCACTCCGTCAACAGACTTTCGGCGTGCCCTATCGGAAACAATGACATAAAGCAGTTCATCGCCGTTATAAACACGCCCCTTGGCATCGGCCATCATCAGGCGATCGGCATCGCCGTCAAACGCAAGCCCTAAATCGCACCCGGCCTTTGCCGTACGTTCCGAAAGTGTCTCGGTGTGCGTTGCTCCCAGCCCCCGGTTAATGTTAAATCCGTCGGGATTAACCCCGTCGGCAACAACATCGGCGCCGAGCTCGTGAAAAACGGCCGGCGCCACGTGATAGGCCGCACCGTTTGCACAATCCAAATAAAGGCGCATCCCCTTTAAGTCCAAGTGTGACGGAAATGTGCTCTTGCAAAACTCGACGTACCGACCGACAGCATCGTCCAGACGCCGCGCCTTACCGAGCTTGTCGCTTGAAAGGCATGCACAACCGCGATCGATTTCCTGCTCGATTTCCTCTTCAACACCGTCGGGAAGTTTCATGCCCTTTTCGGAGAAAAACTTAATTCCGTTATCATCAAATGGATTGTGGCTGGCGCTGATTACAACACCGGCATCCAAACGCAATGCGCGCGTTAAATAGGCAACGGCCGGCGTCGGAATCGGTCCGCACAATAAAACGTCGACCCCGGAGGAGGAAAACCCGGCCTGCAAAGCCGCTTCCAACATGTAACCCGAAACACGCGTGTCTTTGCCGATTAAAACAACCGGACGGGTTCCGACCATTTTCCGAGCAAAAACGCGACCGGCCGCTTGACCTAACTTAAGAACAAAATCCGGTGTAATCGGATCTGTTCCGACCGTCCCGCGAACCCCGTCCGTTCCGAAATACTTGCGAGCCATAATGCCCCTCCCCCCTTATCCGATATTCACATCATTTTAGACAATGTCGATTTGCACACTTGTTTCTTACCGCAGACCGGCCTTCTTTAATGCGGCCAGTGTTTGTGCAACATCGTGTACACGCACGATGTGCGCACCTTTTCGAACCGCTGTTAAGGCGGCTTTCACCGATCCTTCCACGCGTTGAGCCGGATTAGCGATTCCCGTCATCGCACCGATCATGCGCTTGCGGGATACTCCGATTAAAACGGGAAAACCCGAAGTTTGAAACGTCTCGAAGTTCTCCAGGAGGTCAAGATTTTCTTGCATGGTCTTGCCGAATCCGAATCCCGGATCCCAGCAAATCGTATGTTTGCAAACGCCGGCCGAAAGAAGCATTTGCGTCTGCTTTTGTAAGAACGCCTCGATATCACTAAAAAGACATCCAGGACGCACAGCCTCAAAATGCATGATGACAAGGCCGGCGCCGCTTTTCTGCACGGCATCGACGGCCCCTGGTTCCGTAAACCCCTTAACGTCATTGATGATGTGCGCTCCCGCATCTAAAACGGCGCGCATGGTTTCGGGATGAAAGGTATCAACGGAAACCGTGTAGCCTTCTTGAACCAAAGCTTTTACGACGGGGAGAATACGGCGTTGCTCGACTTCGGGACTAATCGGCGTTGACCCGGGACGCGTGGACTCGCCCCCGATATCGAGAATATCAGCGCCTTCACACGCCAGACGGCGGGCAAAGACAAGCGCCTCTTGGACCGTTGCATGTTTGCCACCGTCGGAAAACGAATCGGGAGTAACGTTCACAATTCCCATAATCACGGGTTTATCCAATTTAACAGCACGGTCACGGCACCGCCAGATATGGTCTTCAGACATAAAAGCTCCTTAGAACCGAAGGCGCCCGGTTAAAGGCGCCCTCGGGAAAAATCGTATGAAGGAAAACTAGACGGATGTGTCTTTTTTCACCGCGCGCTTGCGCGGTTTCTTGACGGAATCTTCCGTAGGCACTTGCTTTTCCGACTCGCCGTCGGCATCGGATGCCGATCCTTCGGGAGCCGCCTGCGTTTGCTCTTCGTTCTCTGGCGTCTTTACGTCATGACTCTCGGGTTTATCCTCAGCATTTGTCGCCTCCGGATGATTGTTTTTAGGCCCATCACCCGATTCCGGCGGCTTTGGTTCGCGCGGTTCCTTGCCGGCCATGATGTCATCGAGTTGTTCGGCATCGAGAGTTTCCCACTTGAGTAAAGCAGAAGCCATTTTCTCAATCTTATCGCGATGGTCTTCAATGAGTTTTCGCGCTACCTTGTATTGTTCGTTGAGAATCCGACGAATTTCAGTGTCGACGTCCTGCATCGTTTTCTCGGAAATGTGTGTCGTTCGAGTCACGGCGCGTCCGAGAAACACTTCACCTTCGTTTTCCGCATAGACCATGACGCCCATTTTTTCGCTCATGCCGAAACGCATGACCATGTCGCGCGCCAATTGCGTCGCGCGTTCAAAGTCATTGCTCGCACCCGTTGTCATCTGATGCATGAAAACTTCTTCAGCAATACGACCACCGAAAAGAATTGAAATTCGCGTCAAAAGATACTGCTTGTCATAGGCATAGCGGTCCGTCTCCGGTAGCTGCATCGTCAAGCCAAGGGCCCGACCGCGCGGCACAATCGTCACCTTGTGCACCGGATCGGATTTAGGCATCAATTTTGCAACGAGAGCGTGACCGGACTCGTGATAAGCCGTATTACGCCGCTCATCTTCAGTCATGACCATGGACTTGCGCTCCGCACCCATCATGATTTTGTCTTTGGCCAGTTCAAAGTCGTGCATCTCCACGACGCGACCGTTACGGCGTGCGGCAAACAGCGCGGCTTCATTGACAAGGTTAGCCAAGTCCGCGCCGGAGAACCCTGGGGTTCCGCGCGCCAGGACATCGGTCTGGACATCTGCTCCCAGGGGAATCTTTTTCATGTGCACGGCAAGAATCTGTTCGCGCCCTCGGATATCGGGAAGCGGAACCACAACCTGACGATCAAAGCGTCCGGGACGCATCAAAGCCGGATCGAGAACGTCAGGGCGGTTCGTGGCAGCCACGACAATGACATTTGTCCCGGTCTCAAACCCGTCCATCTCCACGAGCATCTGGTTTAACGTTTGCTCACGCTCATCGTTTCCTCCCCCAAGACCGGCACCGCGTTGACGACCGACGGCATCGATTTCATCGATAAAGATAATGCAGGGAGCATTTTTCTTCGCCGTCTCGAACATATCCCGAACACGAGACGCTCCGACGCCGACAAACATTTCCACAAAGTCCGAACCGGAAATCGAGAAGAACGGAACACCGGCCTCGCCGGCAATAGCCTTAGCCAAAAGCGTCTTGCCGGTTCCCGGTGACCCGACAAGCAAAATGCCGCGAGGGATGTGACCGCCGAGTCTCTGGTACTTAGACGGATCTTTTAGGAAATCGACAACTTCCTGAACATCTTCTTTGGCTTCATCGCACCCGGCCACATCCGAAAATCGGACTTTGTTAGCCGAGCCGTCGAGCATACGCGCTTTACTTTTTCCAAATGAGAAGGGACCCCCGTTTTTCCCGCCCATCTGCATTTGACGCATGAAGAAAATCCACACGCCGATCAGAAGAATCATCGGGAACCAACTAATGAGGATTTGCTCGAAAAGAGAAGGCTCCTCATCAGGCTTACCGTAAACCTGCACACCGTTCTTGCGCAGGTCGTCGACCATCCACAAGTCTCCCGGACTTGTGATTGTGTACGTTGCACCTTCGGTCGGTGTGACGGTAATGCGTCGTCCCTGAACATCCACGCGCCGAATCTTTCCGGCTTTGGCATCATCCATGAACTGTGTGTAGCTTGTCTGATCTAAGTTTCCGACTGCGGTTCGCTCCCCGCTGAATTGCCGAAAAACCGTAAAAAGCACAAAAGCGATCAAGCACCAGACCGCCAGGCGTTGCAACATCCTCTTGTCCAAAGTCAGGACTCCTTTCTGTGTAAGCGGGCATCCCGTCCGCACGAATTTGGGTAACAGTCTATCTGTTTTGACTCTCTTTCACCGCTTTTCAGAGCTTAAAACTCCAACAATTTGCAACGAATTGCAAAGAATTCTCTCGCAATGAATCATTACACGAGGCCACGCTTTCACACCTGTTTTCGGTCTTAATCGAAAAAGTGCCTCGATTCAGAATATCGCGCAAGCTGCTAATCGCAATCCCCTGTAAACGAGGGCAAGGC
>DHJT01000003.1:0-3643 GCA_002404465.1 Sutterella sp. UBA4713
GCACGCAAACATATGAAGCTATATATGGGTAAGGCCCTTGAGACTGTCGTCCATTCGATTACGACGGCAGGTGAACAAATGCTTTATCTACCGGAGGAAGATGTTACGCAGATGCGCGGAAAGCGCATTCTCATCGTCGATGACGTTATATCCACCGGCGAATCGCTCCATGCATTGGAAACTCTTGTCAAGGAGGCGGGCGGCACCGTCTGCGGGCGCCTTTCGGTTTTAGCCGAAGGCGATGCCCAAAAGCGTGACGATATCTGTTTTCTTTCGCCGCTCCCGCTTTTTTCGGTTGACGGACGGCCTCTGTAATAATCGCTTTTGTTACGGAGGTAAACGCAAGCATGATTGGAATTATCGGGGCCATGCACGTTGAGGTTGCCCTGCTCAAAGAGGCAATGCAAGAGCCTCAAACCGAAGTTGTGAGCGGAGTGGCCTTTTGCCGCGGCTACCTCGGCGGACAGCCGGTGGTTTTGGCTCAGTGCGGTGTCGGAAAGGTCTTTGCCGCACTTTGTGCGCAGACGATGGTTTTACGTTACGGGGTTAGTCGTCTTGTTGTTTCCGGTATCAGCGGAAGTCTCGATAAGGACTTGCATATCGGCGATGTCGTTATCGCTACGGCCTGTGTGCAACATGACATGGATACGTCGCCTGTCGGCGATCCGGTCGGAATGGTTTCGGGCATTAATCGTATCTTTTTTGAAACAGACCGATCGATGGTTCGATCGTTCGAAGCCGTTTGCCGAGAAAAGAAGATTCCGTATAAGCTCGGAATCGTGGCAACGGGAGATCAATTTGTGGCTTCCCGTGAACGGGGACGGAGGATAGTCGAAACGTTCGGTGCCGTCACGGCGGAGATGGAGTCGGGAGCCGTAGCGCAGGTTGCGTTTGTCAATCGCCTTCCGTATGCTGTGATTCGCGTGATTTCCGATGAGGCTGACGGACGGTCACCGGATGATTTCTCGAACTTTGTTTCGCATTCGGCGCAAAAATCTTCGAAGATTCTTTTAGATTGGCTCAAGACTTTGTCTTAGGTAAAAGCTACACGGAACTTGCAAATGAACGGGGTCCTTGCGGCTCCTGTTCTCCTGTTTTCGACAGAAAGTTCGAGGCAAAGGCGGGAAAATTCGACTACGCCTTGATAAATTGGACGTGACCTTCCTCAAGGACTCGTCGAAGATTTTCATCCGGATCGATATCGGAAACCAGGTAGTCTGCATCTCGTAGGTCTCCTAATGTTACGGAAGCGGTCGCTGTAAATTTCGTGTGATCGCAGGCAATCACAATTTGTTTAGCGTTTTTCATCATCACCTTGGCGGCTTCGACTTCACTGATGTTGAAATCGAGCATTGTTCCGTCTTTTTCTATAGCCCCCAAACTCGTAATTGTGAAATCCGGACGAAAGTGTTTCAAGTCGCTGATCGATTGTAAGCTACTGATTCCGCCGTTTGGGGAAGAAATTAATCCAGAAGGAACAAGAACCTTATTTGTGCCCGGACGATAAATCAGGGAGGCAACGCGCAGGGAATCGGTGATGACGAACAAGTCTTTTCGTCGTTCGTTCAGGACCTTGGCAATTTTTTCGACGGTTGTTCCGATTGTAATGAATACGGTACTGCCGTCGGGTATGAGATCAGCAACCTTTTGAGCGATTGCCTCTTTTTCCGGAACACACAAGAATTCACGGGTATCGATTCCCTTGTTGACGACCAGGGACTCATTTTGGTTCTTCGGCGGTTGCAGACTGTTGGCGCCCCCGTGAAAGCGAGTAAGGCAATTCATTTCTTCAAGTTTTTTAAGGTCTCGTCGTATGGTTTGCTCGGATACCTTAAGAGCCTCGGTCAGTTCCGCAATGGTCATGGATCCCCGATTCTCCAAAAGATGCAGGATCGTATTGTGCCTTGGTAAAGTCGGGTGCGGGGATTGCCTCGTGAAATCAAAACTCATAAATCGTACTCAGAACAGAATTTTTTTACTTCATTTAAATCTGGAATGCCGCTTCTTCCACCTTGTTTTGTACACTTAAGGGCCGCTGTTGCCGCTGCAAAGCGCAAACGCTCACCTGTGCTCATTTCTGGACAACATAAAGCATACGCAAACGCACCGTGGAAGACATCTCCGGCCCCGGTTGTATCGACGACATCGACTTTAAAACTTGTCGCTGATCGAATTTTATCCTTTTTAACATAAGAATAGCCTGCATCACCGAGTGTTACGTAGACTCGCCCTTCCGTTTTTGAGGCAGCGAAACAAAGGGCTTCGTTTAAATCGTCGGTCCCTGCAAATTTCTTAAGTCCCGGTTCGGAAAATATAGAATGACTTGCCAAGGCGACAAGTTCGCCAATTGGTTGCGGCGTGACATCGGCATCCAAAACGGTTGGCACTCCAGCTTTTTTAGCAAGGTAAAAGGCTTTTAAGGCACCTTCGTGCCAGCGAACATCGGCGAGAACCGCATCATATTGAGAAAAGTCAATATTTTCCAGAGCGGCAGGAGTGCTCGGAAGATCAGGGGAGGGATAACTGACAATGATGCGGTGCCCGTGGGTATCGACCAAGATAGACGCCTGTGTCGATGTGGCCCCAGGAACGATAATCATGTTGTTCGTATTGACGTTTTCGGCGGCTATTTCTGCAACGATACCTTTTCCGGTGGAATCATCTCCGACACGCGCAATGAGGTCTGTGTCGGCACCGAGTCGTGCGCAAGTGACGGCTGCGGTTGCCGCCGGGCCTCCGCCTTGTTCTTTAAACGATTTCGCGAAATATTTTCCTTCCGTGCCCGGAAGGGAATCTAAGGAAAAAATACGATCTTGAACGCTGATGCCGACGCAACAAATTTTCATGATGAAGTCTCCTAACTTCCAATGATGATACAACCGAGGCCGTCTGTTGTCGTAATGAAGGACGGCTGAATCGCTCAAATCATAGCCTAACCTAATCGATATTGAGCGAATCTCATCGATTTGAGAGGGGTGGATTCTTGTTGGCTCAAATGAACATCAGGGTTTTTGCTTTTTTGTCTATTGATAGATATGGAAAATCTCCGAAATTTGACATAGGTCAAACAAACTAAACAATTACAGAAATACGCTCACAAATGATCTAAACTGAGCAATAACACTCTAAACAAGGGGATTTTTATGAGCGAAGTTGCGTTTATCGGTTTGGGACAAATGGGATTGCCCATGGCCTCGAATATTCTGAAAAAGGGACACCGTCTTACCGTATATGACATCAATCCGGACGCGGTTGCCAAACTGACGGCTTTCGGAGCCAGAGGAGCAAATACGCCGAGGGACTGTGTTGCCGGTGCGGACTTCATTATCACGATGTTGCCGAACGGCAAGCTTGTCGAAGCTGTGGCGTTCGGTGACAACGGATTTGCGGGTGCAATGAAAGAGGGGTCGCTTTTCATTGATATGTCTACGATCTCACCGTTTGAAAACGGTGCAATCCGAACCCGGATTGAAAAAGCCGGTCATTCGATGATGGAGTGCCCGGTTGGGCGTACGTCGGCCGATGCTGTGACGGGGACACTGTTACTTCTGGCCGGCGGTACGCAGGATCAGATTAAGAAAGCTCATGATCTTTTGCTATGTATGGGCAATGAGTTGATCGATGCAGGGGGGCCCGGAATGGG
>DHJT01000003.1:3688-4054 GCA_002404465.1 Sutterella sp. UBA4713
GGGCCCGGAATGGGAATTCGTCTGAAAATCGTCAATAACTTCATGAGCATTGCCTTGAACGCTTTATCGGCCGAGACTGCCGTTCTTTGTGAGTCAATGGGGCTTTCTCTAAATGTTGCTATTGACATGATGAAAGGGACCCCTGCTATTCGTAGTCACTTTACGACAACATGGCAAAACAAGGTTTTAAAGGGCGATCTTACGCCGGCCTTTATGGTTGATCTTGCACATAAAGATTTGGGAATCGCATTGGATATCGGCAACAAATTGCATGTTCCGATGGTCATGGGGGCCGCTTGCCGTGAAATCTACAACCAAGCATCCGGATTCGGTTTCGGACGCAAGGATTGGACTTCCATACTGGTT
>DHJT01000003.1:4094-17829 GCA_002404465.1 Sutterella sp. UBA4713
GTTTATTTGCGCAATATGCAAAAAGGTAATCGAAATTCCTAAAGGAGAATTGCAGTGGATACACAACGTTATACCGTCCGCGACTTAGCCCGTCCTTCCGGAGGATTGGCCATGCTCGCTATTGATCAGCGCGAAGCTTTGCGCTTGATGTTCGAAGCCGCAACGGGAGTCAAACCCGTTGCGGATAAGGTTCTTACGGACTTTAAAGTGACGGCTGCTCGGGTTCTTTCCCCGTATGCGTCGGCCGTTCTCGTTGACAAGCAGTTTTGTCTGGATGAAATCGTCAGAACGAAGGCAATCGACTCTTCTTCAAGCATGATCGTTTCCGGAGATGCATTCATTCCGGGCAACGGCATTCCCGTTGATGACGTGACAATCGATGAGTCAATCGATGCCGAGGCGGTGCGCGATATGGGAGGAAAGGCTTTGAAACTCCTTGTTCTGTATCGCACGGATGAGAGCGCTGAGGCGCGTCTTCGCCTGGTAAACGAGTTTGTGAAAAAGTGCCGAAGTGCCGGTCTTGTGAGCATCATCGAGCCGGTTGTACGTCCTCCGCGTCACCATGCCGAATTCGATAAGGAAGCGTGCATTTTGGCGGCCGCACAAGAACTCGGAGAGACTCAGGCCGACATTTATAAGGCCGAAATGCCCTACGGCGGACGCGGAGACTATGCAAAGCTCGTCGATGCAGCAAAGCGTTTAAATGACCGGATCAAGATGCCTTGGGTGATTTTGAGCTCCGGTGTTGCGCCCGACCTTTTCCCACGTGCCGTCCGTGCGGCCATGCAAGCCGGTGCGTCCGGATTTTTAGCCGGGCGGGCCGTGTGGGCCAGTGTCGTGGGGTTGCCCGACACATGTCGGATGCTCGAAGACTTGTCGATCCCTCGCTTGAAGCGCTTAGGAGAGATTGTTGATGAAATGATGGCAACGCGATAACAGCCATAGTTGCGATTCTCTTCGAAGAAAAATTGTTCGGAGAGTTGACGCAGGAAGGAGCCGAAGATGAAGGAAAAACACGTATTGTTCGATGACATTGATCATGTCATCTACGAAGAAGTCGAAACACCCCGTGCGGAGGTCAAACCTCAAGAGGTCCGTATCGAAACAGCTTACTACGGGATTTGCGGTTCGGATTTGCATGTCTTACACGGTAAGCATCCGTTTGCTAAGCCGCCGGTTGTTCCCGGGCACGAAATTGCCGCTGTTGTTACCGAGGTCGGCAGTTGTGTCACGAATGTTAAGGTCGGCGATCACGTAACGATTGATCCGATTATGGCCTGCATGCACTGTAAAGCGTGTTTGCAGGGACGATTTAATTTGTGTGAACCCCCGCACGTTGCCGGTTTTCGTGCTCCCGGGCTGGCGCGTTCCAGTTCCGTCATTCCGGCACGGAACTGCCATAGGGCTTCCTCCGATCTACCGATGAATGTGTTGGTATTTGCCGAGCCCGCTGCCTGTGCTCACCACTGTGTGCATCGATTGCCGACACACTGCTTGGAAAATGTTTTGGTTATCGGAGCAGGAACAATCGGTCTTTCGATTGTTCAAGCGCTGAAAATTATCGGAGCCGGTCATGTAACGGTGATTGAGCCCAATGCCGGGAAGCGAGTGATTGCCGAGAAACTCGGGGCTGACGAGGTCTTTGATGTCGGTCGGTTGCCTACTGACCGGATGTTCGACGGGGTGATTGATGTTGTAGCGGCACAGTCGACGATTACCCAGTCCTTGACACAGGTTCGTGCCGGAGGCACTGTGATTTGCATGGGTGTTCCTTCCGGTCCGAGAGAAGTTCCTCTTCCGAGTATGAATCGCTTTGAACGCGATTTGTTGAGTTCCGGAATGTATGTCCCGGCTGACATAGACGGGGCCGTTAAGTGGCTCGAAGAGGGGAAATTCGACACATCGGATTTGATTACGAGTGTGTTCTCTGTTGAGGAGGCTGCTGCGGCTTTCCGTAAAGCACAGGATCCTGACTCAATTAAGACGATTATTCAATTTTAGGAAACGACCATGCGAGAAAATGTACCTTTGACTATCCACAACAATCAGGATGTTGTAAACGTTATTAATGACCATGCCAAGAGCAAAGTCTCACTTTTTATCACACTCGTAGCTTTGGGCGGCATCATGATTGATGCGTACCAGGCAGCGATGGTCGGCTTCGGAAACAAGTACATTGCCGCCCAATTCGGCATTTCTCAGGGGTTGGCCGCCACCGTGAATGCTTCCGTGCTGATTGCCGCATTAATCGGCGGATTGATTGCCAATTGGGTCATCAATCGTTTCGGACAAAAGAAGGCTTTCATCATCGGTTTAGGTCTGTGCACACTCGGGGCAGCGGCAGTCGCTTTCGCCGAAAGCATTTGGGAAGTGCTTCTTTGGCGTGTTGTTATGGGCGTCGGTTTGGGTATTGACTTCCCGTTAGCGACCAATGCCGTGGCGGAATTGCAGGGGGCGAAACAGAAGAAATCCAGCACATCCGTCAACCTCTGGCAGATGGCTTGGTATGTTTCGACAACGGTGGTTTTTGCTGTTCTTCTCCCGATGCATTTGGCCGGCGTTGATGATCCTCTTCTGTGGCGTTACGGCATCTTTGTCGGTGCACTGTTTGCTTTTGTGATTATGGTGTTGCGCTATGTTCTGATCGGAGAATCGGCTACTTGGGCGGCTCGGACAGGACGGTTAGAACTGGCAAAGGAAATCCTCAAGCAACGTTACGGTATTGAAGTGGAAGTGGCAAAGGATGCCGAGAGAAATTCTGCCGACAATACTTCAGTGCAAGTGAACAATATGACGGCTTACAAGCTCATGTTCAGCAAGAAATACTGTAAGCGTACCGTCTTAGGCTGTGTTGTGGCAACGATGCAGGCTTGGCAATATAACGCTGTCGGCGTGTATCTTCCGCTTACGCTGGGCGGCCTTCTTGGAAATCAATTAACGGCGGCTTTGGGCGGAAGTGCCATAGTGAACCTTGTTTTCGGTGTCACGGGCGGAGCCATCGGTTCGATCCTCGTTGCGAAGTTCGGTTCGCGTCGTTTGAGCATGTTCGGCTTTGCGATGGTTACGATTCTTCTTTTGCTACTCGGAACGTCCGCGGCAACGAACCCGTACCTGGCCATTGTCATGCTCGGCGCCATCATCTTTTTCCATTCTTCGGGTCCCGGAGGACTCGGTATGACTATTGCAACGATGTCGTATCCGCCGTGCATTCGACCGGCAGGTATTGGTTTTGCTCGAGCCATCATGCGTAGCGGAGCAATCGCCGGATTGATTCTCTGGCCGATTCTTTGGGGAACGATGAAAACGGATGCATTCTTCCTGCTGGCTTTGGTTCCGTTTGTCGGCTGGTTGACGTGCCTGCTGATTAAGTGGGAGCCCGTCGGTTACAACGTCGACGCGGAAGACGAAGAGTGTCTGCAGAAAATCAAGGAGCTTTCGTAACGAGTACGGATTCGTTGTATGACGTCCTCTCCGCGTACTGTCCTAAAGGCGCGCGGGGAGGAAAATGAAATTAAAGGAGTGCATTAATGATGGATACGCAAGACGGTTTGCAGGGACGCGCAATGACACGTGTCGTTGCGGCAAGCTTTGTCGGCGCGATGTTGGAGTGGTATGACTTTTTCCTTTTCGGAACGGCTTCCGCTCTGATTTTTGCTCCGCTCTTTTTTCCGCAATACGATGCATTAACCGGAACGATTGCTTCTTTTGCAACGTTTGGTGTCGGGTTTTTTATGCGTCCGATCGGCGGTATTGTTTTCGGAAATTTCGGTGACGTCCTCGGTCGCCGTGTTACGTTGATCTGGACACTCCTTATTGTCGGGCTTTCCACATTTTTAATCGGTCTTTTGCCGACCTATGAGCAAGCCGGGCTTCTCGGACCGATTCTCTTGGTGATTTGCCGTTTGGCACAGGGTTTCGGTTTGGGAGGCGAATATGGCGGGGCGGCACTGCTGACGATTGAGTCGGCTCCGATGAAACGACGCGGGTTTTTCGGTTCGATTCCGCAAAGTGCAGCTTCCGTCGGCATCATGACGGCAACGGGTGTCCTTGCTTTGTGTAATCAACTGATGGATCAGGAAGCCTTCATGAGGTACGGATGGCGAATTCCATTTTTGATTTCCGCCGTCTTTTTGTTTGTCGGCATGTATATCCGATTGAAGACCGAGGAACCGGCAGAGTTTATTCGTGCTAAGCAAGCGCAAACGGAAAAGGAAATACCGATTATTCAGGTTTTCAAGCAACATCCGAAAAATATTGTATTAGCGATTGGGGCACGGCTTGCCGAGACGGTTTCTTCTAACATCATCAATGCGTTCGGTATGGCTTACATCACAACGACATTGCTTCTGGATAAAAGCATTCCGCTCGTCGGGATGATGGTTGCTTCGGCTATTGGTATTTTTATGTGCCCGGTTTACGGATATCTGTCTGATAGGATCGGACAGCGGAAAATTTATCTTTTCGGGGCGGGATTCTGTGTTCTCTTCGCTTATCCGTTTTTCCTATTGCTCAATACAGGTAATCCCGTTGTCATCGTCATGGCTTTGATCGTTGCGTATAACTTGGGACCGACCTCCATGTTTGCCGTGCAACCGACGATGTTTTCCAAGATGTTCGGGGCACGCGTGCGTTACACGGGGCTTTCTTTTGCGTACCAGTTCTCCGCAATTTTGGGTGGGCTTACACCGTTGATCAGTTCGACGCTGTATTCGTGGGCCGATCGCTCGTATTACCTTGTTGCCGGCTACCTGGTACTCATTTCACTGATTGCCGTGATTTCCGTACTCGGAATTCAAACGGTAAAAAACGTTTAACGGATTACGGAGCAAGAAAATGGCATTTGAGTCATTGAAAATTCAACAACTCTCGCGGGCATTTGATGCGCCTTGGCCGGGACCGGAAGGACAAATCGTAACACTATCAACTCCGTCTCTTCATGTTGCCGTTTGTCCGAAGGATGGGGCGCGTATCGTCAGTCTCAGACACTGCGGAACGGAGCTTTTAAGACAATACGAGCCGGGGCGCAAGGCCTTTCAATACGGTTGCTTTCCGATGATCCCGTGGGTCGGGCGACTGAGAAACGGCACGATTTCTTTTGCCGGCAAAGAGTACTTTCTTTATCAAAATAAGGGAAAAAATGCCATGCACGGGATGGCGCATTTCGATGACTGGGACTGCGAGATTTTTCCCTCAAAACTTGTGCTTACGAACGAGGTCCGACATCCGTGGCCGTGGCCTTGTAAAGTCGTTTATACGATTGAATTAAAGGAGAATGTTCTCGCGTTGAAGTTGGAGTTGGAATCGACACATGGAAAGACTTTCCCTGTCGATGCCGGGTGGCATCCCTGGTTCCTCAAAGATCCGGATAAGACAGGTCAGGCACAGTTAAGGTTGAGTTTTCATGCCGATTTCATGTGTGAAACAGGATCGGATGAATTGCCGACGGGCAGAATCATGAATCCGAGTGCGGGACCTTGGGACGATTGTTTTAACTTCGACACAAGCAATGCCGGGGCAGAACTCGTTTATCCCGGAAGGCGCAGCATTGCTATCCGGTCTAACTGCCCGGCCTTGGTGGTCTTTGACAAGCAGCCGGATGCGACGTGTGTCAACCCGATGAGCGGCATTCCGAACGGGGTTAATACGGATCCGCATCTGATCATGCCTCACATGAAGATGAGCGCTGAGATGAATCTGACTTTCTCCGAAGGCCCGATTTTCTAAGCGCAATCGATCGGTCTATCGAGTAGGACATGTCGGGCCAGCCGACGCCTACTCGATAGGTTCACGAAACGAACGGTTACGTCGTTTCAAGCCCCGGGAAGAACTTTTTCATGGCCTTAAAGTAAGGCCGGAAGTTTTCATTGTAAAAGTCCTGACATTTGTTCGAATGCGAGCCGAGGAACTTGTGGATAATTTCTCGTGCTTCCTCCGGGTTGCTCTTAAAGAAGCCTTCATGGATGGCATTTAAGACTTGTTTTTCCTGAGGGCTCATCTTTGCGATAAGCGATTTGAAAACTTGATGGCTCGTGCTCTTGTAGAACCAGAAGTACATCAAATCCAATAGGTGAGCGAAAAGCTCCTCGCGCTGCACGGCTCCGACTTTTTGCGTAACGCGACGAAACTCCCCGGGGGCGGCAAAGACTTCGAGCATATTGCGTTCCGGGAAAAGCGTTTCGAGTTTGACGTAACACGCAAAGATAGCCTTGAATTTTGCATCATAGTCAAGACGGCGCAATCGGTAGAAATTGCGTCGGTCGGCCGTTGCCTCAATAATTAGGGCAATCGTATCGGAAGCCAGCTTCGTGATGATAGCCGAAGAGTAAATCAAGACATCCGACACGGGCATTGAGGTTAAGAACGGCAAAATCAGTGCCAAAATTGCGTTGTAAACGAGGGCAACGGGAATGGCTAAAACACTGCGGAAAAAGTTGCCGACGACAGCCGTCATCGGAAATCCTCGGAAAATGTTGTGCGAACTGATGTATGTGCCGTTTGCCAAGGCAATTACGGTAAATACAAGGAGAGGATGTTCCGTGACCTTGACGTTAAAGAGGCCGACGAGGATGCCGTTTCGAATAATGCCTTCGAGAAGAACCACGGACCAGCCTGTGTACATGAGCGATTCACACAGTCGTGTCCACTGCACCGTTTGATACCACTTGACGCGGCTTCCGAAGAACGCACCTGATGCGATAATCATCTGGATGATGTTGCGCACGCCCGTGATACCGAGCCAAATAAATGCACCGAAGCAGGCAAGGAACCACCAGTTCTGCGTAATCATGAAGGTGCAAAATGCCGGAATCAGACCGATTAAAACCTTAATGACGTTTAATACCGGTGTTGTCAGATACTTGGCCGGGATTTTTTTGTCGGTCTTAAGTTTTGTGTCAGCGAGCAAATTGTTATCGGCCGCTCCCGTCATGCCGCCTAAAGTGGCAATATTGCCCTTGCTCGTATTGACTTCGACCGAGCGTTGGGAAATGGTGTAGTCGCGTTTTCGCGTCATGCCGATAGCCGGGTTGCCGCGAAGTTTACGAATCGCACGTGTCGGTAAACTCGGCGCCGAGGTATCTTGGTATGTATCACACACTTCGAGTTTGACGTTCACGGGAAGTAGTTTCGTGTTGGCTTGAAGCTTCTTTTGTGCAGAAGACGGCAGTGTGTCGATGACGGCAAGTCCCATGCCGACGCGGTTGCCGACATGCCCGGTTGAGTCCGTTCCGAAGGCACTTCCGAGCGGAGTGACGCTATATAAATCAATCAAATCGGACAGATTGTCCAAAATCAACGTTAACTTATCGCGCCGAGCCGCATCGTGAGCGTTCTCTAAAATGAGTTCGCTTAGGGTGGCTTTCAGGCTCATGATGCGCGCGGAGTTAATGTCATACTGGATTTTGCCGATGCGCTCCAAGTCAAAAACTTCGCCTTCGTTGTACTCCTTTAGGTTGATGCGCTCCAGATGCGTAAACAGACCCTGAGCATCCCAGAGGATCTCCAGTACGTCGGCCGCATCCAGGCCCGTCAGTTGCAATGTTGTCCGAAAGCCGCTTCTTAAATTCGTCACAAGCTTTAAGTGGTCGAGAATCGGCATGGAAAGAAACGCAGGACGACCGTCATCGGCCGGAACATCGCGGTTCGGGACCGTCGGGTTCTTTTCGGCGCTCAGATAATCTGAATAAATCTTATTGGAGGTTAAGCCGTTTAGGGTGTCAATTTGCGCTAAGGCAGCCTTTCTATCTGCCTCGGTCATGGACGCAAGCGAAGCATTGAGCGTTTCGGCACGCTCTTTCATCGGCTCGAACAGACTCTTATGGATAAAGTCTGCCAAATGCAGGCGACTCGGTCTCCCGGCACCGACAAATTCCGTAAAAGTTTCTTTGCTCAGCGGTGCGATGGCAGGTAGGCCGAAATGCTTTCTAATCTCTTGTAAGTGGTTCGCATTAAAGCTTTCAAGCAAAGCATAGGTCTGCTCAGCATACCAAGCGTTGGCTTTTTCGCCTTCTTTCAGAACGTTGCGAACAGGGGCACTCTTAAAAAATTCTATAACGTCTTCGGCTTTGGCAAATCCGCGGGGAACCCAAATGAAATCGGCATATTTTTTCCCGAAAACGGAACGAAATTCCAGTCCGACACGGACACGAATCTTCATGATTTCAGCGGCCGTTGTCAGCTCTTCGACCGTTGCCGGATTGACCGTGTTGTGATAAATCACCGTCAGACTGCGAATGCCTTTGATCCAAGCATCCATAATCAGGTACGTCGGGTTCTTGCGGCCTTTCGTATTCGAATCGTGAACGTGCTGGTCCATCGTGAGCTGATCCCAACTTTCGGGCATTTCGAATAGGAAGCGTGAAGCAAGGAATGAACGCACGATGCGGGGATTACCTGCAGCTACTTTACGGAAATCGTGAATGAGCTTTAGTTGCTCGATATCGTTGCCTTTGGCACGAACGATGTCTTTCATAATCTGCACAAGAACACGTCCCGTGTTGATGCGAAACGGTGTTGTTGCGCTGTTAATCACTTCGTCATAAAGAGCCCGAAGGGCACTTAGCCGCTCGGAGGCATCACCCAATCCCTCAATGCTTTTTAATAGGTTGATTACGGCATAGGCCATGCGACTTTCGTGTGTCGTCGCCAAGCTGAGGATTCCGTGCGGATGCAGGGCTGTGTTAAAGAGCTTTTGTTCGAGCTTAATATCGGTCTTCTGTTCCGTGGTTGAATTGACCATGTCCAGAAGCGCTCGATCGCTCTTGTCAAAATACAAATTTTCTGACATGCGAAGAACTCTCTCTTAAAGATAACGTCCCTTTTGTAATTGGTTCCGAAAATCGGTCAGGGACTGTTTTAGATTTAAAAAGCCAATCTTATCAATATAGTAGGTTGTTTTGCCAGCAAGAGGGCATATTTTTCTTGACCTATTGCGGTTTTCCATTAAAATGCCCAACCTCGCCGAATGTTCGAAAGGTGATTAAATTCGTATCGAACATCGGTTTAATATGCGGTCGTGGCGAAATTGGTAGACGCGCAGCCTTGAGGTGGCTGTGGCGAGAGTCATGAGAGTTCGAGTCTCTCCGACCGCACCAAGCGTTCTTTCCTGCTCTCGGAAAACCTTCAGATTTCCTAAACAAATCAAGACAAAGTGCTTGTCCCGTGTCTTTTAGCGACCCGGGATATCCTTCCGTGTTTCGACGGGAGTTCCCGTGGCAGGGGCTCCTTTTTTCGGACGGGACAAAATCAAAATAGCAACCACCGGATACAAAAGGGCCCCGGAGATGCCGAGCACGAGTTGATTGGTCATGTAGGTGGCCATCAAGCCGCCGAGAATCGGACCGAGAACACTTCCTAACTGCTGGGCTCCGTAGCTGTAGCCGAAGACGCGACCTCGGTCCGCCGGGTCTGTTGATTGCGTCAGAACGGCATTAATGGCCGGGAAAATTCCTGCAAAAGCCAGGCCGCCGATGAAACGCCAAATTGTAAATTGTGTTAAATCAAACGGAACGGCTTGAATCCAACCGAACGTAGCTCCCAAAAACAGCGATAGGTAAAGCACGGGACGATAGCCCCAACTTTGCCCGAGAATCCCCCACAGGGGAGAGGCGAAAATTCCGGAGATTCCGACAATGGAAAAGACAAGCCCGGAAATAAAGACGATGTGATTCATCGAGTTTTGCAACTGCGCAATGTAAAGGGGTAGCACAGGTTGCGTCATCATGATGGTCATTTGGACCATTGCGGCGGCAAAGAGCATCCGTTGAATCACGGGGTTTTTCAGCGTCGCGTGAATTTGCCACTTGCGCTCTACCGTTTCGACTTTTTTTGCTACCGGCGCCTTGGGCGGCTCGTCAATGAAAAATAAAATCATTAACGCAATGCATGTCAGGCCCCCGGCGGCGACAAGAAACGAGGCGCGCATCCCGAACAGTTCTGCCAGCGTCCCGCCGAAAAAAGGTCCGATAACATGGCCGGCCGTCAATCCCCCTTGCATCACGCCCAAACACAGTCCGAGGCGGGCACTCGGTGCTTTCGCACTCATAATGGCCAGTGTTGCCGGCCAAAGGCCGGAAGAAAATCCCTGAAGAGCCCGCATCCCGAATAGTTGCAACGGCGTTTGGACAAAGGCACCGAGAAAATACGAGACGGCAAGACACACGGCAGCTCGTATGGCCATGAGTTTTCTGGATTTGCGGTCGGCAAGCGCTCCCCAAATAGGGGCCATGAGACCGGAAATCAAAAACGTAATTGAAAAGATGAGTCCGCTCCACCAGTTTACCTCGGTGGCATCAACGCCCAAGTCCTGAATCAGGTACATCGGCAGAAACGGGATAAGCATCGTGTAACCCGAAGACATGAGTACAGAACTGAGGGTCAAAATGACCAGTGAAACTTTCCAATTGTCTTTCAAGTCCATGTTTGGGAGCTACAAGGAAAAATACGGAAATCCCGCGTCTTTTCAAAAGTATGAAAGTTAAATTTTAAAGAAAATCCCCGAAAAAATCTCTTTGCAAAGCCTCGGTTATTTTCTGATGCGAGGACAGGGCAATGATTCGAGCCGCGTCCCCGCAACCGAGATCTTAAAGCCGATTTTGTTATCGGATTTTGTACGTAATGTCGGCCGGGAATCCTCTTACCATATCGCCGGCCTTGACTCCGCGAAAGGTGTTTTCTGCATCCGCGCCGGCTTTAACGGCTTTTTCTACGAATTCCTTGGCTTTCGTTTTGCTCATAGAGCAATGGGATGTGTCGACAAGGAAGTGCGCGTCGGCAGCAATGGCGTTTACCGATGCGCCGCCGCGAAAATCGGAAACATCGGCGCACGGAAGAAGTTTCTCAAGCGCCAAAACGGCGCGCGCGCCGGCGTGAACGGCATTGGTGTTCCCGTACGAGCCGTTTGAATGGCCGCCGGGACCTGTGATGGTCACTTCATAAGTCGTTGCAAAAGATAGCGAGGAGGCAAGACCGAGAGTTAGCGTGAAAAGAAGTTTTTTCATTCGGTTCTCCTATTCGTACATGTCTTCGGTTGTTCTCGGACCGATCGGACGCATTAAAGGTTCGATCTTTTTCCCGTCGGACGTGTTGTAGCCCGAGGCCATCAAACCCATGAGAATCATGCGATAGACGCGCTTTCCCTCATCGATGCCGTTGCCCGGAATGCCCCATTCGTACCAGGCATGACCTCCGCCGCCGCCGGCATTGGTTCCGACGTTGATATTGACGGTCGGCACACCGACAGCTGCCGGAACGTTGTCGTTTAAGGAAGCTGCCTGCGTGCGCAGTTCTTTCCTTTGATCAATACCGACAACCTTGGCTGATTGCCAGTAGGCTTGCATCATGCCGTCGTTGTAATCCTTCCTCTGGTGAGCCGGTCGGTCTCCGAACCAAACAAGTTCCATTTTCACGGCCTTGGCATCATCAGAGTTCAGTTTGAATCGGGAATTTTCTTGATCTAAAGCTTTTTTAAATGTCGGCTCAATCTGAGCACGCATGGCGCTTAACGGGCCTTGCGTCGGACTTCGCATGTCAACCATCAGCGTGCAAGAGCGACTTCTCAATCCTGCCTTTGCTTTCGTGCAGTTGCCCACACCGACCGTGTAAGTGGTTCTTTCGGCTGTCTTATCCGAATCGTACGGGCTCTTGATGTTGGAGATCATCTCAATGGCGCGTGCCATGGCACGAAGAGCCGAGGGCTGCTTGTCGCCGATTTTGACACCTTCCGGTTCCGTGTACTTAATTTCAAAACGATAGGAACCTAAGTAATTGACGATGCCGGATTTGGGAGAAGTGCTGTCAGCACCGATATTGGCTACGAAATTCAGCGCGTTGTTTCCTTTTCCTGTGTCCTGATTGTAGCCGTACAGTTGCTTCATCCCGCACAGGTTCCCTTTGCCTTCCTCTCCGGCGGTACCGCATACCCAGATGTCGTAAACAGGTTTGATGCCGTATTTGTTCATCAAGTAGGCCATCTGCATGACGGCGGCGGTGTTAATCATGGCATCGTTGTATCCCGGAACGTACATCCGATAGGCGCCTTTATTTTGCGCCTGTTCATAGCTCTGATAACGCTTATAGGCTTTTTGGTAGGCGGCGTCTTCGATAATTTTTCCGTCCTTGTCAAAATGCAACTGTTCGGCAAGTGCAGCAAGCTCATCCGGTGTTTTCACCAGAGGCTTACTCACGGGTTGCAATTTAATCGGTTCGTACGGATTGGTTTGTGGGGGAAGTGCCGGCGGATTGACCGTATCGATGTGGCCTTCCAAAAGAACTTTGGGGAACTGACCCCTATATGATTTGGCGCCTTGTTGCTCGGCATATGTTCCGGGGATGCGTACACAGGCGTTGTAAACCGGCAGGCCGTCGACAAGCTGGATGCCGGCTCCGGGCAAGTACCCGTCAAGACGTGTCATGACCTGTTCGGGAGTAAAACCCCATTCTTGCGTAAAGCGACGCATGATTTCTTTTTGGCGCCGCATTTCCGAGCGGGAAGGAGATGCAATACGTACGATTTCCATCTGCGTATTAAACCGCCATTTCTGCCCTTGCGGACTGACGGCCTCGGCAAGAATTTTTTGCATGAGGGAGTCTTGATTGATGGTTTCCGCCGAAATTTCGGCTTGCGGCGAGACGACGGGGACGGCGGCGTTCGATGCCGTACCCAGTAGCATGAGCGCGACAAGTGCCGTCAGTTTTTTCGGTTTCATATGGCCTCCGAAGTTTGGAACATACGGAATTTCTTTTTTCTTTTGGATACTGCAGGTAGAAAAATACCCTGTCAAGAGGGAGGAAAAAAGTGCCGGAAAACGATGCGACATGCGCAATGAGCAGGATTTGAAAAAACAGCTTACTTGCGAAAGAGGCCTGTAAAATAAAGAACCCTAAACAGGACTCATTATGAAGAAAATTGCTGTGACTCTCGCCCTCTTTTCCGGCATCGGCACCTGTCAGGCGTTCACGCCGGACTTGGCGGAAATCGAATCGGCATGGCTCGCGCAAAAGTATCCGGACGGATCGATTCAATCGCCCGATACGGCACGCCGAGCTTTGGCCGATTGCGAAAAAATTCGTGCGTACTCGGAAAAGTTAAGCGATTACTCCCTGAAGCGTTGCAACGAGACATTCTTTGTCAACCGCTGTTGCAATCAAGTTCGTCAAGCACGCTTACGGTCCGAGCACATTTTGCTCGATATCGAGATTCAGGCGAAAAAGGTTCTTAACGCCGAAAAAATCAAAGAGGAAAAAGCGCGTCAGACGTCGCGCGAAGCGCGAAAAGCGCGGGGGCCGGAGGATCCGTTTATCGGTTCTTCGGGGGCAAAACCGACCGGGCCTGACAAGTCCTTGGCGGCGCACGCGAAAAGACGGGGCGAGCAAACCGCAGAGCGTCGTTTAGCGTTAAAGGAGAAAGAGCAAGCCGAACACGCGCAGGAACTTGCGACGCAAAAGCGTCTTCAGGCGCATGCCAAGCGTGTTGCCGAACGCGAAGCTGCATTAAAAAAACGTGCCCAAAAACAATCGAAGTAAAGCATTTTCGATGCGAGACCGAGGTTCGGAAGAGATGGCAGAGCATCTGGAAGAAAGTGATTTTGTACGCGAAGTCGGCGCTTGTTTTGCCCCCGGCGGACGCTTATCTCGCAAATGCCCCGGTTTTGTCAGTCGTCCCAGTCAGGTTGCGTTTGCTCAAATAGTGGCTCGTACTTTGGAAAATCGCGAAACGGCGGTTCTTGAGGCGGGGACC
>DHJT01000003.1:17860-22540 GCA_002404465.1 Sutterella sp. UBA4713
ACCGGGACCGGAAAAACCTTCGCTTATCTGACGCCTATTTTGCTCTCCGGTCGAAAAGCCATTGTCAGTACGGCCGGAAAGACCTTGCAGGAACAGCTTTTCAATAAAGATTTTCCGGCACTGGAGGCAGCATTAGGTGTTCATGTAACGGTCAAGCTACTTAAGGGCCGAGCTAACTATATCTGTTTAAGGCGTTTGAAAAATGTCCGACAAATGGGATTGCCGACCAAGCAGGCCTTTGATGATTTAAGAAAGATCGAACGATTCGCTGCCGTTGACTCAACCGGTGACCGGGCCGGCGTCAAGGGTGTTCCGGAGGACTCCGTGATTTGGTCGTATGTAACAAGCAGTCGGGAAAACTGCTCGGCTCAGAAGTGCCCTTATGCTGCCGACTGTTTTGTTAACAAGGCCCGTCAGCAAGCTCGCGACGCACAGGTCGTTGTCGTCAATCACCATTTGTTTCTTTCGGCGGCTTGCGTTAAAGAAGCTTCTGACAATCGCATGCTTCCCGATGCCGATATCGTCATTTTTGACGAAGCGCATAAGTTGCCGGAGATCGGTTCGCATTTTTTCGGGCAAGAGCTTTCCTCGTCGGCTGTTTTCGATCAGTTGCAGGAGGTAAGACGTATCACGATAAGCCGGCATCGACACGCGCTGGACAAAAATTTGACGTGGGAGGAACTGTACGAATCGGCACGTGATGCCTTGCAGGATTTTGTCCTTAAACTCGATGAACTCGGAATCCATGAAGGCGAATCACAGAACGTTGCTTCTGTCAAAGATATTCAAAGCGCGGTTCCGTTACTTGCCCAAGCACGTCAAGCGCTCGATACACTCAATGCGCATCTTGAGCCGCTTTCTCAAGACGATGATGACCTCAATGTTTCTTACAGCATGCTTTCAGAGTCCGCTGATTTGATGCGGCGGTGGGAAAAGGCCTTTGAGGCTCCACAAGCTCTCGTGCGTGATGAATCGGGCAAGCCCTGTGTGCGTTGGATTTCCCGCGCGGGACGTGATGTACGTCTGTGCCAAACCCCGCTTTCGTTTGCCCAGGATTTTGCCTCTCTGATGGCCCAAAGCCCGAATACGGCATGGGTGTTTACTTCGGCGACATTGGCAACGGGCAAATCGGATTTTTCGCATTTTTTAAACGAGCTCGGTTTAAATGAGGTGTTTTCTCAAGCTTGGGAAAGCCCGTTTGATTTTTCTAATCAGGCATTGCTCTATATACCGCGCGATATGCCTTCGCCGGTCTCGTGCGATAAAACGCTTTTTATCGAGCGTCTTGTGAAGGAGTCTTGGCCGGTTATTGATTTATTGCAGGGGCGCACGCTCTTTTTATGCACGAGCCGTCAGGCTATGAGACTGGTTGCCGCACAGCTTCGCGAACGCATTGCGAGTAACAAGCGGCCCTATACCGTTTATGTGCAAAACGAAGACTCACGACACAACTTGCTGACGCGATTCCGAGACAACCCGCAATCGGTGTTGGTGGCCACGATGGGCTTTTGGGAGGGGATTGATATTAAGGGCGAGGGGTTGAGTCTTGTGATTATCGATAAGTTGCCGTTCGCTCCTAAAGATGATCCTGTTTTAGAGGCGCGGTGTCGTTATATTGCCTCTGAAGGCGGTGATGCTTTCTTTTCGCATCAGATCCCGCTTGCGGCGATTTCCTTGAAGCAGGGGGTCGGCCGCCTGATTCGCAGTGAAACGGATCGCGGTATCTTAATTGTGGGTGACGTTCGTCTGATTCCGGGGGTCTCACGATATGCTCGGCACTTTATGACGAGTTTGCCTGATTTCGTGCGCACGCGGGAAATCAGCCGAGTCCTGGATTTTTGGCAACATCCCGACGATTGGCTCTAAGGAGTTAAAGCGATTTGGCAATGATGCAAAGCGCCTGCGGCAAAGTGCTCAAGTTTATGTTTGCATAAGAAAAGAAAAAGGCATGCTCTTGCGGGGCGGTTCCCGGAACGTAAAACGAGGAAAGGGGACGAAGGCGAACACCGAACGAAAGGAGGCGCTCTTGGAGCGCTTTATCCGAGCGTGTTGTTTTAAGTTCAATCACAAAGTGCAAGCCCGACTGCTTCTCAAGTACGCGACAGTAGGGGGCGAGCGGACTTGCGGCAATAAGGTTTAAAACCGCCGAACGCTGCTTGGCATAGTGTGTTCGCATGCGGTTAATGTGTTTTTCAAAATAGCCGCGCTCGATAAATTTTGCTACGGCACTTTGCTCGAAATTCGAGACCGTGCAAGAGTAAAACCCGAGACGCTCGCGAAACAGCGGTAAGAGCGAAGGCGGCAGAACCATGTAAGCTAAACGCACGGTCGAAGAGAGCGTCTTGGAAAACGTATTGATGTAAATGACACGATCTTCGGTATCGATGGATTGAAGAGCCGGAATCGGTCGACCTATAAGTCGAAATTCGCTGTCGTAGTCGTCTTCGATAATAAAGTGCTCCGGATTTTGTGCCGCCCATGACAGTAACTCATAGCGCCTTGTTGCCGGCATGTCGATTCCGGTCGGAAAATGGTGTGTCGGGCTGACATGCACGATGGAAGCTTTGCTTCGGATTAAGTCCGTCACTTGAAGCCCGGATTCGTCAAGTCCGGCGAACGTCACGAGAGCTCCGTGACTGCGGTACACGCGTTCGATGGTTCTGTAGCCGGGATTTTCAAGACAATAGACTTTGTCGCGACCCAACAATTCAATGACAAGACCGTAAAGGTATTCGGCTCCGGCTCCGACGATAATTTGTTCCGGATCGGGAGAAAACCCTCGGAAAGAGGCCAGATGTTTGGCTATAGCCCTTTGCAATTCGGGCATGCCGCCCGTGTGGTAGCGCGTAAGTAAAACCGTTCGATTTCGGGCGGTCTCTCGCATGAGCTTAGACCAGACGGAAAAGGGAAAACACGCCGGATCGGTGTGATTGCCCGAAAGTTCGAATTGAACGCAGGGGGAGTCCTGAGCCGAATGAGCCGTCTCGGGGGCCGGGCGAGAAAGCGCAGCGTTTTTTCCCGATTTTCGGACGATTGATTCAACGAAATAGCCGAGCTTGGGTTTCGAATGGATATATCCTTCAGAACGAAGCTGGTCATAAGCCCCTTGTACGGTCACCGTACTCACGCCGAGGTTTTTGGCAAGGGCACGCTTAGAGGGAAGGCGCTCGTCGGCCCTGAGAATTCCTGATTCGATATCTTTTTTCAAACACCGGTACAGATGTTCATACAAAGGGACGGTGATGCCTTCGAAACTGTACGTGAGCATGTGTGAACGGATTCCTTTCTGGCTTATCAAAAAGATGTATTTTGGTTATTTTAATATATCCAGATCGCGCTTAAGATGGTTCCGTTGTTTTTGATTCCTGGAGGGAGTTGATGGATACCAAACAGTACGAATTAAATAAAGGGCTGGCTCAGATGTTAAAGGGCGGAGTCATTATGGATGTGACGACACCGGAACAAGCGCAAATTGCCGAGCAGGCCGGCGCCTGTGCCGTGATGGCCTTAGAGCGTATTCCGGCGGACATACGCGCAGCCGGCGGTGTGTCTCGTATGAGTGATCCGGCGATGATTAAAGGCATTGAACAGGCCGTTTCCATTCCCGTGATGGCCAAGTGTCGTATCGGACATTTCGTTGAAGCACAGATTCTTCAAGCCATCGATATCGACTACATCGACGAGTCCGAAGTGCTTTCGCCTGCCGATGATACGTACCACATTGATAAGACACGGTTTCGCGTGCCTTTTGTTTGCGGAGCTCGGGATTTGGGTGAAGCCTTAAGACGCATTGCCGAAGGAGCCTCGATGATTCGTACTAAAGGGGAACCCGGTACGGGGGATGTTGTGCAGGCGGTTCGCCACATGCGAAAAATGAACGCTCAGATTGCTCAGTTGGTCTCGATGCGAGAGGACGAGTTGTTTGAAGCGGCCCAAAGGCTTCAGGTTCCGATTGATCTTGTGCGTTATGTGCACGAGCACGCACGTCTTCCGGTTGTCAATTTTGCTGCCGGCGGTGTGGCGACACCGGCCGATGCCGCTTTGATGATGCAACTTGGTGCCGAGGGTGTTTTCGTCGGTTCGGGTATTTTTAAATCCGGTAATCCGGCAAAGCGAGCCCGGGCTATTGTCAAGTCCGTGACCAATTTCCGAGATGCCAAGCTCATTGCCGAGCTATCTGAGAATCTCGGCGAGGCGATGGTCGGTATTAATCCATCTGAGATTCAGACGATTATGGAGCAGCGGGGTATCTGATGAAAATCGGCGTTTTGGCCTTGCAGGGAGCCTTCGTCGAACATGAAAAAATGCTCGGCAATCTCGGCGTATCGTGCGTTGAGTTGCGCGAAAGGCGTGATATTCAAGGAATTGACGCTCTGGTTCTTCCGGGAGGGGAAAGTACCGTCCAGGGCAAGCTTTTGCGTGAGCTCGGGATGTTCGGGGTCCTGCGAGAGGAAATCCGCTCCGGACTGCCGACGCTTGCTACATGCGCCGGGATGATTCTTCTGGCAGAGCATCTTGCCGATGATCCGGTTCGTCATTTTGCGACACTGCCTGTGACCGTTAGGCGCAATGCCTACGGTCGGCAACTCGGGAGTTTTACGACAACGGCTCCTTTTAAGGGAATCGGCCCTTTTACCATGACCTTCATTCGTGCCCCGATCGTTGAAGTCGTGGGGGCCG
>DHJT01000072.1:0-144 GCA_002404465.1 Sutterella sp. UBA4713
CTCTCGCATCGTTCGTAAGTCGCGGCGCAGGATTTTGCCGACGGCTGTTTTCGGAAGGGCTTTGACAAAGACAATACTTCGGGGAACTTTGTAGCCTGTGAGTCGAGCACGGCAGAACTTTACGACATCTTCGCGCGTTAAGGC
>DHJT01000072.1:255-466 GCA_002404465.1 Sutterella sp. UBA4713
ACGCCCGGCATCGAGGCAATCACACCTTCGATTTCATTGGGGTAGACGTTAAGACCGTTGACAATGATAAGGTCTTTCTTGCGGTCGGTAATAAAGATCTTACCGGACTGATCCATGTAGCCGATGTCTCCCGTTCTCAGCCAGCCGTCTACCATGACATTGGCCGTCTCTTCGGGCTTTTGCCAATAGCCTGCCATCACTTGCGGACCAC
>DHJT01000072.1:481-3285 GCA_002404465.1 Sutterella sp. UBA4713
AACACAGATTTCTCCCGTATGCTTGTCGATTTCTTCGGGATTAGAGCAGACTCCGAGATCGGCAAATCCCTCGCCGCGAATCGAAACGATTGTCGATGGCAGGGGATATCCGACAGAGCCGTCCCAGGGAGCCCCCGGAAGGTTGCCGCAGACTCCTGGACTGGCTTCCGTAAGACCGTAAGCTTCGAGGATGCTTGTTCCCGTGACTTCTTTAAATCGTTCGGCCACAGCTCTTTGCACTTGCGTTCCTCCTCCGCAGACCATCTTCAGGTGCGAGAATCGGAAAGCACAAAACTCTTTGTTGTGAAGCATCCCGTTAAAAAGCGTATTGACGCCGGCAAAGGCTGTAAAGTCCCATTGCTTGATGAGTTTTACAAGCCCGGGCATGTCACGGGGATTCGGAACCAAGACTTGAAGTGCAGCGTGCTTGGCGAAGCAAAGCGTGGCCGTAAGACTAAAGACGTGATACAGGGGAAGAGCCGTCATGATGACTTCTTTTCCTTCCTCAAAGGTCTGCGAAATCCAGGTTCCGGTTTGCTCGACATTAGCCAGGATGTTTTTGTGTGTGAGCATTGCACCCTTAGAGACACCTGTCGTGCCTCCTGTGTACTGCAAAAAGGCAATATCGGTATTGCGAAGAGGCGTTTCCTTGAAACCGTGTGCTTTTCCGAGCTTAAGTGCTTCTCGGAAATTTACGTGTCCCGGAAGGTTGAAAACCGGGATGACCTTTTTGATGCGACGCAAAACAAAATCCACGGCCCGACGTTTGAAAAAGCCGAGCATGTCGCTTCCCTTCGTCGTGACGATGTGGCAAACGGCGGTACCTTCGAGCGCATCTTCCAACGTCTTAGCGAAGTTTTCGATGATGACAACAGCTTTAGCACCGCTGTCTTTAAGCTGATGCGAAAGTTCCGGTGCCGTATAAAGCGGATTGACGTTAACGACAATCATGCCGGCACGTAGGATCCCCAACATCGCAATCATGTATTGCGTGAGGTTGGGCATCATGACGGCGACGCGATCACCGGGGTTTAACCCCTCAAGGCTTTGCAGATATCCGGCAAAGGCCTTGGAAAGGGTATTGAGTTCGTCGTAGGTCGTTTTCTGGTTAAGGCATACGAAGGCCGTGTGGTCGCCGAATTTCTCGGCGACCGTATCAAAAAGATTCGGAACGGAAGAATAGGTATCCGGATTAATTGTCTCCGGGACACCTTTCGCGTAGCAGGCAAGCCACGGATAAGATTGAGTCAATTTTTCAAACCTTTCGGCTTATGGCCGAGAAAATAGAGAACAAGTTAAGAAGCGTTTTTCTCAGGTTCGGCTACGGCCCTTTTCGGAGCAGTTTTCTTGGACGGCTTAGCCGTGCTTTTGCGTTTTGTTTTCGATTCGACAGGTTTTGTTTCCGGGTTGCTACCGGTCGCAGTTTTTGCCCTGGAGTCACGCGGCTTTTTCGGTGTTTTCGTTTCGGCGGTTACCGTCGCCGTCGGGCGATCAGAATGCTTGGTCGATTCTTTGCCGATGGCTTTTTCAGGAGCGGCGAGCGTCAAGCAATGCTTGGCGTAGGCTTTGACATCTTCCCAGTCGGTATAGTCGATGACGGTTGTCGGATCGGTCGGCCCCTTGGTCATTTTCATAATCATCTGGATGGCCAATTTTTGATACCACGTCCAACTCGGGTAGTCGACTTTGCCGGCAAAGCACTTTAAGTCTGAGGGATGCCAGGGTGATTTTTGAAGGAAGCGCTGCATATAGCGGTTCCCCTCGATTGTGGCCTTGTAAGGTGTACGGGCAACAACCGTCACGTTAAAGAAGCTGGACGGTTTTGCTTTAAGTACGTTTTCAAAGCGACGGATAAATTCCCAAACAATCTTGTTGTACACGCCGTAAATGACGGCAGCGCCGACGATAATTACATCGTATTTTTCCAAGTCAACGCCTTCACGGACTGCTTCTGTCATGTCCATCATGTCGCACTGAGCGCCTTCACTACGCAGTGTTTCAGCGATGACGCGGGCAATGCGGGCCGTGTGGCCGCCGTGTGAGTAATAAGCAACAAGGGCATGTGTCATAGGATAAACTCCGAAGCGAAAAATTCAGTAACCGATATTATCGTCGAAAAAAAGCAAGATTTCGTCGTCCAAAAGTGCGACTTTGCGCGTTTTTTTAACGGGATGTGTCTTTCTCCATTTTCTCCGTTTCGAGGCTTTCTTTACAATATGAAAGGTTAAGGCATCTGAAAAAACTCTTATGACTAAAAAGATTTTGCTGGTTCGTACGTCTTCGCTCGGAGACATTATTCACACGCTTCCGGTTGCTTACGACATCAAACGAGCGATGCCTGAAGTAAAGCTCCATTGGCTGGCAGAAGAGTCTTTTGCGGATGTTTGCAAACTCAGTCCTTTTGTCGACGTTGTGAAAAGAACAGCATTTCGGCGTTGGAGAAAAGCAGTTCTCTCATCGAAAACATGGCGTGAAATCGGGGCGGTCAGAGCGGACTTGCGTGCTGAACAGTACGATGCCGTTATTGACGAACAAGGATTGCTTCGCAGTGCTTGGGCCGCATCGTGGACGAAAAGTAATGTTTTCGGATATTCCCGAGACACAGTCCGAGAATCTTTTGCGTCACTGTTTTACAAAGAAATGAAAAGGCTACCGGAATCCATCGGAACGGTTCGGCGCTATCGGAAAATGGCTGCATTGTGTTTGGGATATTCCATTGATGAAGAGCATCCGAAATTCGGTCTAAAAGCTCCGGAATTGCCGAAAAATTTGCCGCTTCCTCAAAACTATGCCGCACTTTTCGT
>DHJT01000040.1:0-2137 GCA_002404465.1 Sutterella sp. UBA4713
AGGAAATGAGCTTAGGCCAGAACCAGAAGGATGTGTTAGAGCACAGCGATAATGTCACCGATTTTGGCAGGGACTTTGTCACTGACCGGCAACTTGGGATGTCACCCGCCGGCAACCGATTATGACACCGCTTGGCACAACATAATGTCACTGCCGAGCACAGGGACCTTGACTCCGGCCGGCAACGCTAAAACGTCACTATCCGGCAACGCTAAAACGTCACTGCCCGGCGGCACTAAACTGCCTCAAAATCTCCTTGAGAGCCGACCTCTTTTTAGGAGATTTGTATGACTCGAAATTCAGCTTCAATCACAGCAAAAGATGCCAAATCACCGGAGTATTTAGAGAACCTTTATCAGCTGTCAAGCGCCGGATAACGGCATACCACGCGCGCCGTCTAACCCCATACCGCCCTCAGTAGGATCAAGCTCACCCTCAATCGAAGTTCTCTGAACGTGACCACAAGTGTAAAAAAATTAAAAACAGTCGGAACCTTGGGACTATGCAGCGAAAATCATTTAGAGGCATCGGAGATAGTTTTCCGGCGTCACGACGGTTTTTTCACGAACCGGATATGTGTTAAGAAACGCCTTCGGGAACTTTGCTCTGGTTTTCGGATTCGACTTGAGTTCATAAATCGAAAACTGGCCGTCACTCTCTTCGATATAGTCAATTTCCTGCTGATCCGTTGTTCTCCAAAAATAAGAATTAACGTAGCGAAGTTTGTATTGATTTGATTTGAGCCGTTCGGAGATATAAAAGTTCTCCCACAGTGCTCCGACATCCTGACGCAGGGCAAGTGGTGCAAAGTTACGCAAAATAGCGTTCCGAATCCCGACATCCGTAAAGTAAATTTTTTTGGTCTTTTTCAATTCGTTGCGCAAATTGCGACTTAACCCGGTTAAACGAAAAAGAACAAAAGACTTTTCAAGCAAATCAACATACTTTTCGATGGTCTTGTGATCGGCCCCGAGAAGCTGAGAGAGCTCGTTAAAAGAGACCTCTTGTCCAAGCTGTAAAGCCAGAGCGCACAAAAGTTTATGAAGAAGCTCGGGGCGTTTTAGCCCATCCATCGAAAGAATGTCTTTGTATAAATAGCTATCGGCAAGATCGACGATCCTTTCTTTTGCATCGACCGGATGATTGACCACGTCCGGATACGAACCGAAAACTAACCGTTGATCGAGCGATGATTTCGCAACAATCAGACCTTCGTTTTGTTCAATCTCGGGCATCGAAATCGGGAATATCCGGAATTCGAACTTTCTGCCTGTCAGCGGTTCATTGACTGCACTCGTTAACTCCAGGGAGGACGAACCGGTCACGAGGAGCTGAATATTCGGAAAATTATCGATAATTCTTTTGAGAACCAGGCCGACATCGGGCACGCGTTGCGCCTCGTCGATAACAACAAAACGTGAATCGCCAATCAGGCTCTGCAAATCGGCCGCACCTTGAGCACCGAAAAGTGCTCGAACGTTCGGATCGTCACAATCAAGCCAGCGAGACTTCTCCGGTCGATCTTTTAGAATCATCCGAAGAAGCGTTGTTTTGCCGACTTGACGAGGACCTATAACAACGATTGCCTTACCTTGAAAAAACCGATTTTCAATCAACGACTGTAGGCTTCGTTTAAACATAAAAACAGGCTCCAAACAAAGATAGGTGGCGCAATTTAATTCCCAAAAATTATACAAAATTTGGGAGTTAATTCCCAAAAATTAGCCGAATTTAGGGATCAGATAGTGTGTCCGACCGGTAGCGAAGTGCGCAAACAGATGTTTGCAACTGAACAACAGGCCAAGGACACGCAAACACGACTTGGAATTAAAGCCAGCTGACACTAAAAGACGCTGCGAACCTTGAGAAATCAAACGCGAGCATTCTCAGCCACGAAACGGCTCATGGGGCGATGCAAGCTCAGGATCGGAAATCTAATCTCATACCCCTCAGGAGGGGGCAAGCCCAACCTCAAACCCACGATTTCCAGACGAGAAACAACGAAACCGAGAAACCTAGCAACTTGTGAGACAGGTCGTAGAAATTTTTCTATAATCCATTTCGTAAAGAACCAATTAATCGAAAGCGGAAAGCAGAAAGTGTGATTTTTTTCAGTCGACAAAGAGCAGCCGGCCGT
>DHJT01000040.1:2165-5625 GCA_002404465.1 Sutterella sp. UBA4713
CGCAAGCCAGCCATGAAGCACTAACACATATTTTTTATTAATTCAATCGGATGTCGCATCGATCCTTGATTGATCAGGGTAACTTACAATGTTTCATGCATACGGATTCGGAAACCGGATTAAAACAAAAAACTCACTTGTTGAAAGAAGAATTTTTTCTGTTATAAAGGAAAATGTATTTGCTTCGGTCTACTTTCCTCCAGAGCGAATTCGCTCTTTATGTACTCAGGCCGAGAGGCTTTGCTTTGTCAGCTCGTCGCTCAGCCTAGCCGAAATCGGTTTGCCGGACTTTCAGGTCTGAAGGCTCTTAAATCATGGTTGCAATCTCAAGAAGGATACCGTCAAAACCAAGGCATTTTTTTAAGGTCCTCTGTCTCCTAAATCGGGTACAATCGAAAGTCGGAGTCAGCAGTTTTTAAAAGGTGTATCTATGTCACAAATTCTGTACGGCTTATGGAACGGCCGCATCTTCGACAACAGAAAATCCGAACCGAAATCAGAGGATTTTCCCATTGATGCAATCGCCGAATTTGACCCGAACAACCCCATGCGTGCCGTTGTTTCGCACGCAGGCTTTCTTGTTCTGGATAAAGCAGTTTCTCTTGCGCATGTTCTTTCCGATTACTACAAAACCGTGCGCGCTAATTCCTGCGGACGCTGTACACCGTGTCGAAATGCCTCCGTGATTATTGATGAAGCACTCACACGCCTTGTGGAAGGACAGGGTTCTTCCATTGACTGGGATGCCGTTTTAAGTGCAGCTCGTGAAATGGACGAAACAAGTCTTTGCGGTATCGGACGCACAAGTGCCAAACCCTTGATTTGGGCTCTGACACACTTTAAAGACGAGCTCATAAAGAGCGCGACAGGCAATACACAGGCCCTGTCTTCCTACGGAGTCGTCACAGCCAGCTGCATCGAGGGGTGCCCGGACCATGTCAATGTTCCGCGTTACATGGATTACGTGCGCGACGGTCACGAAGATCGCGCGCTCGGCGTTGTCCTCGAACGTTATCCGATGGTTGCAACCTGCGGCCGAACCTGTGTTCGTCCTTGCGAACGCGCCTGCCGGCGCTATGCTCTGGAAGGACCTCTGGCAATCAAAGACGTCAAACGCTATATTGCCGAATCCGAGCCCGTAGCAATTGCCTCACTCTTTCAGAAAGCCGTTGACGAGACGCAACCGTCGCAGATTGCCGTCGTCGGCGCCGGACCGGCAGGCCTTAACTGCGCTTACCACCTCTTGCAAAAAGGGTTTCCCGTTGACATTTATGATGCCGATTCTCAAGCCGGCGGTATGGCACTACGCGGCATTCCTCCGTACCGACTTCCGAAAGACATTCTTAAAAACGAAACCGATGCGGTCAAATCCCTCGGCGGACGTTTCTTCTTTGGGAAAAAACTGGGGCGTGACATCACGATCTCCGGCTTAAAGAGTCGCTATAAGGCGGTCTTTCTCGGAATCGGGTGCGCCAAGGGCGCCTATCTGGGACTACCCGGAGAAGACACATCCCTTAAGGGCTACCGAGACGGCATCGATTTTCTCCTGGATATCGAAAAAGACGTTCTTGCCGGGAAACATCCGAAGATCGAGGGCGACATTGCCGTCGTCGGGTGCGGAAATGTAGCAATGGACTGCTGCCGAACCGCCAGGCGCGTGACAAACGGACGCGTGCACCTGATTTACCGGAGAACACTCAAGGAGGCCCCGGCAGACAAAGAAGAAATTCGGGATGCTCAAGAAGAGGGTGTGGAATTTCATTTCCTGACAAATCCCGTTGCCCTGGAAAGCCGTGACGGCGTCTTAACGGGTGTACGGCTCACGAAGATGCAATTGACCGAACCCGATGCACGCGGTCGCATGGGTGTTGCGCCGATTCCGGGAAGCGAATTTTCGCTTTCGTGCCGGACACTGGTTGCCGCAATCGGTCAAAAGATTGAAAACGGTGTGATTGATTCTGACATAGGACTGACATTCGGGCGTCGCGGAAACATCGAAGTCGATTCCACGCAGATGAGTGCCGTTGACGGGATCTTTGCCGGAGGTGACTGTGCCACAGGTCCTTCCTCTCTCGTTAATGCCTTGGCACAAGGAGCAAGAGCCGCCTATGCAATCGAAGCCTACCTTGCCGGACGTTCCCGCTTTAATCCTCGGGATCGAGCCAGTGAAATCATTCATAACCTCAAACTGGTTTGGGACAAGGTCGACCCGCTAAAGCCCAAGAAGCGCCACCCGATACACCCGATTGCCGTCGAGCTGCGTCGAACGACTTTTAAGCCGGCCGACACGGGATTTACTGCACCGGAAGCACGAGACGAAGCCTCCCGCTGCATGCGTTGCTATCGTGTGATTCGTTTCTACACCCAAAACAACGTTCCGAATTCCGACATTCACTAGGGGAGGAGACCATGCAAGCTTTTATTAATAACCGCCCCGTAGAATTTACCGAAGGGGAAACCATTCTCGCTGTCGCCCGCCGCTCCGGCATTTTTATTCCGACATTGTGTGCACTTTTACCCTTGGATCACACACCGGGAACATGCCGAGTTTGCCTCGTGGAAATTCGAGAAAAAAACATATCCCGCATCACAACGGCCTGCACGACGCCGATGAAAGAAGGAATGCAGGTATTCACACATACCGATACGGTACGCGCCATGCAAAAACAGCAAGTCGCATGACTCTTTGCCGATCATGATCAGAACTGTGCATCCTGTCCGCGCCACGGCGACTGCGAACTGCAAGATGCGGCGCTTTATGTGGGCTTGACGAAAAATCCCGAAAACGGAACACGAAAGGCCGAGCGCCCCTATGATGATTCGGCAACGGCCTTGGTCCGTGACGTAAACAAATGCATTCGTTGCTCGCGATGCGTGGAAGTGTGCCGAAAAATTCAAGGCGTTTCCGCTTTGACAATAGACGGATTCGGAACAAAAGCCGGCGTTGGAATTGCCGGTGCCGACAAGTGGGCCGACAGCGCTCGTTGCGTTCAGTGCGGCCAATGTACGCTGGTGTGCCCGGTCGGAGCTTTGGCAGAAAAAGACCAAATCGACACCGCACTTTCCTGGTTTAACAATCCGGAGATTAAAACCGTCGTCGCCTTTGCACCGGCCGTGCGCGTCACACTCGGAGAGGTCTTCGGGATGGCTCCCGGAACCAACAGCGAAAAACGCATTGTTACTGCCCTAAAAAATATCGGTGCGGACTATGTTTGCGACATCAACTGGGCGGCCGACGTCACCATTATGGAAGAGGGGACGGAACTGATCGGCCGTCTGAAAAACGGCGGAACACTCCCGATGATGACCAGTTGTTGCCCAGGATGGATTAACTTTGTCGAGAAAGTCAATCCGGAAGTCATCCCCAACCTTTCGACAACCCGCTCACCGCAGGGGATTTTCGGCGCTTTAGCCAAAACCTATTTTGCTAAGAAAAAAGGCGTCGATCCCAAAAAATTAC
>DHJT01000040.1:5678-6666 GCA_002404465.1 Sutterella sp. UBA4713
GGCAAAAAAAGACGAGGCTGTCCGCGATCAGTTACGCCAAAACGATCTGCCCGATACGGATTTGGTGCTGACGGTCCGAGAATTTTCCCGTCTTTTGAAAATGTTCGGAACGGACCTGGCCAAAACGCCGGAATCGGAATTTGATTCCCCCGTGATGAGTGAGAACACCGGAGCCGGCGTCATTTTCGGAGCTACGGGCGGTGTGATGGAAGCCGCCGTTCGAACCGTTCACTTCATTCTCACCGGGAAAGAACTCGGTCCTGTCGAATACGAACCCGCACGCGGTATGGAATGGCTTAAAGAAGCGACGTTGTCGCTCGGAGAGGCCGGTACGGTACGGATCGCTGTTGTTCACGGCCTGGTCAATGCGCAAAAAGTCGTTGATCAGATCAAAGCCGGTGCCTGTCCGTACCACTTCATTGAAGTGATGGCGTGCCCGGGCGGCTGCATCGACGGTGGCGGAACACCTCGCGTCAAACACGAATATTTAACACGTGCACAAAAGCGCATTGCAGGGCTTTATACAATTGATTCAAAACGGCAATACCGTCAAAGCCATAGAAACCCCGATGTGCAACTTCTATACAAGGAGTTCTTAAAAGAACCGTGTTCGGAGCTTGCACATCATCTGTTACATACGCATTATGCGGACCGAAAAAAAGCGGAGCCTGTTTCGGATTTCTCCGAACTCAAAAAATACCTCTGACGAGGTATTCCGCTTTTAACGTGCGCATCGGGTGTTCTTCCGAAAGGAAAAACACCCTTTTTATTGAGAGGCTACACCTTGCTCCGAAAGAGGACTGCCCCTTCACTGACTCGCTTTTTCTCACCGTTACATCAGCCGAGGGGAATTTTCAATTCGATTCGTTCAGGAATCCGGCGCCCCGAAAGATAACACGGACAACCTAATCGCTTGCCAAGGATTGTGGTTCGACCCTCAGGATTCTGCCGAACCCGCCCAAACTCAGCGAAGCGACGACGGAAAACG
>DHJT01000038.1 GCA_002404465.1 Sutterella sp. UBA4713
GTTCCGAACCGTGCCATCGGAATCCAGTTCTTCGAGTACTACTTTAAGAATGTTTTGAAAGCCTCGGAATATGTCTTTAACAATGAAGAGTTTTTCGCGGCTTACAATGCGCTCGCGCAAGGCAATCCCAAACCGTGGCTTAACCTGGCCGACAGGCGTCTTTCTCAGGCAAGCGGGGTTCACCTGGGCGTTCACGTGAGTGAGACGGCATTCCAGATGATGCTTGCCTCGACGCTTTGGGCCTCATCCGAGTACGGAGGGCAACTTGAGATCGAATTGCGCGGAGAAAATTCAGGCTTTATCGATTTGCTCCTGACTCCCAAACACGATCGGTCGCTTCCGAGCTATGTGATTGAACTTAAGCACTTAAAGACCGATGCCGGGAACGAGGCCGTACAAAAGGCTCTTGTCGGGGCTAAAGAGCAAGCCCAAAGGTACGCCCGAGGAGAGGTCCTCAAGGGTATTTCCAACCTTAAGCGCCTTGCCGTTGTTTACAAGGGATTGCGGCTTGCGGCTATAGACATATTTTGATGTGAAATTTCAGAGTTCGCGCTGAGCACCTCTTTCGTACGCCCGAGAAGCCTTAGCCCTTCCTCAAAGCAGAACTCGGTGGCAAGCCACGGTTCGTGGTCCGTGCTTGCCGTCCAATACACGAGTAACGGGCACTTCGTGTCGACACTTCTCACAGGCCATCGGACATCTCGGGTGAAAAGGGCATCCGGAAGGCGGATTAATGGGGCTGGGGACTTCACCGGCAACGCGTGAATCGGACGCATTCTCCTCACCCTTGACGGTCGGAATTGCCGCAATGAGCATGCGCGTGTACGGGTGAAGAGGTTCGTCAAAAAGATCTTCTTTGGTCGCCGTCTCGACAAGACGCCCCAAATACATCACCCCGACGTTGTCACTCATGTGATGCACAACCGCCAAGTTATGCGAAATCAGCAAATACGTGATTCCGATTTGTTCTTGCAATTCGCGCATTAAATTCAGTACCTGTGCCTGAACGGAAACATCAAGAGCACTTGTAGGTTCGTCACAAATTAAAAAATCCGGCTGCCCTGTTAAAGCTCTGGCAATACAAATTCTCTGCCGTTGTCCGCCAGAGAACTGATGCGGATACTTCTCAAGAACGTCACGTGTCAGACGCACGAGTTCAACGGCCTTGATAACGCGTTCGCGAATGTCTTTTTCCGACATCTGAGGATGCTGAACACGGAGCGGCTCGGAGACGGCATCGAAAATCGTACGTCGCGGATTCAAACTGGCATACGGATCCTGAAAAATCATGTTCATGCGGCGTCGTAGTATCGCCTTTTGAACTTTATCTGCCGTTTGACTGTCGATACCGAAAACCCGAATCGTCCCCTTATCGGGGCGATAAAGACCGGCCACCGTGCGTGCTAACGTAGACTTTCCGCAGCCGGACTCGCCGACAAGAGAAAACGTTTTTCCCGAAGCAATCGTGAAGCTGACGTCATTGACGGCCGTTAGCATTCGCTTAGGATGCCCGACCAATCGCTCCAAGAGCGACTGCGGCATCTCAAACGTTTTCGTGACATGAGTCACATCAAGGATCGGAAGGCTTTCCGAAAACGACGTATTCGGGCTCACGACTTATCTCCGCTTTCTTTCGCGTTTAAGGCTCTGGGCCTGAAAGTCACAAGGGTCTCGGGCACGGGCCCGCCCGTAGCCGAAGCCTTCCAGCAACGCGCAAGGCACGTCCCCATTGGCATTAAGGGCGGTCTTTGTGTCATGCATTTGCCTTCGGCCGCGCGACACCTCGGATGAAAGGCGCACCCGGACGGAATGGCATTTAAACCCGGCATAGCTCCGTCAATTTGCTCGAGCCACCGCCCGGGCGAATGAATATCGGGAATCGACCCCATCAGACCCAAAGTATACGGGTGTTGCGGGCGCAAAAGCACGTCTTTCACGCGACCGATTTCAACAATTTGCCCTGCGTACATCACGGCCACGCGATCGGCCGTTTGTGCAATAACGCCCATATCATGCGTAATCAAAAGAACGGCAACACCGCGTTTTTTAGCCAGTGTTTTGATTAGGTCGATAATCTGTGCTTGAATCGACACGTCCAGCGCCGTCGTCGGCTCATCGGCAATCAATAGTTTCGGATTACCGGCCAGCGCGAGCGCAATGACGATTCTTTGGCGCTGTCCGCCCGAGAACTGATGCGGCCAGTGATTAAAACGCTCGGCAGCAGCCGGAATACCCGTTTCTTGCATCAAACGCAGGGCCTCGCTTTTCGCTTGCGACGGTGTCAGATTCGACCTATGTGTTAAGACGGTTTCGGTAATCTGATCGCCGACGGTCATCAAGGGATCCAAGCTCGTTAGGGGATCTTGAAAAATCATTCCGATTTTCGAACCCCGAAGCGCATGGCGTTCTTTCTCAGGAAGATTGTCAATACGACGCCCTGCCAGATAAACGGCACCGCGTGTAATCGTCCCGTTCGAAGGAATCAAGCCGATAACGGCGCTTCCCGTCATCGATTTGCCGGCGCCGGACTCGCCGACCATGCCCAAAATCTGACCGGCCTCGATGGAAAACGAGATGTCATCGAGGGCCGTAAGCGGTCCGTGACGCGTCGGGATTTGCACCTGCAGGTGTTCAAGACGCAAAACCGGTTCCGAAAGAACGTCTGTCATGCTCATGATCTCCGAGTCAGTGCAATTTCGGGTTCATGGCATCGCGCATCCAATCGCCCATCAGATTCACGGACAAAACAAGGGCCAGGAGAACAAGTCCCGGGAAAATGCAAATCCACCACTCACCTGAGAAAAGATAATCGTTGCCGACACGAATGAGCGTTCCGAGCGACGGCGTCGTCGGCGGTACGCCGACCCCGAGAAACGACAAGGTCGCTTCGGTCATTACTGCCGTTGCCACATTGACAGCCGCCAAAACATACACGGGCTCCAAAACGTTCGGAAGAATATGTCGAATCATGACAGCCGGGCGCGTCAACCCCGTCAATTCCGCAGAAAGCACGTACTCCCGCCCCTTTTCCACCAACGTCAAGCCCCGTACCGTCCGAGCATACGGGACCCAGCCGGAAAGGGTAATCGCAAAAACGAGCACGAAGTAAGCAAGCGACTCATGAAAGGCACTCGGGAACACAGCCCGACAAATACCGTCGATTAAAAGGGCTGTCAAAATCGCCGGAAATGACAGCATCACATCGCAAAGACGCATTAAAAACGCGTCCAAGGCCCCGCCGACAAAGCCCGAAACAAGCCCCACGCCGACTCCGAGGACAATGGAAAGCACCACGGAAACAAGGCTGATCGAAAGCGAAATCCGCAGGCCGTAAATCATCGTCGAGAGCAAATCGCGTCCCTGATCGTCGGTGCCGAGAAAAAATCGGGGATCGCCGCCTTCGCAAAATACGGGCGGTAGGTGCGCATCGAGAATGTCGATCTGGGCCAGATCAAACGGATTAAACGGCGCCACGAAGGCAGCCGAAAGCGCAAGCAAAACCAGCAAGGCAAACACAAGAGTCGAAATCAGAGCCGAGGGCGTATGAAAAAACGCAAAGAGGACCTCGGAGGAATCGATTCGGGCGGCCGCTCGGCCCAATAGCGCACAGGCGCGCGTTTTCAAAGCGCTGAAAATCACTTGTCGGATCCTTCAAGGGCGTCTAAACGCCGCTTGATTAACAGCGCAAACGCCACGGACGTTCTTTCTAAAACCGCATCGTTAAAGTCGTAGTGCGGATTATGGAGATTGGCCGTGTGATCCTTGTCACGTACGCCGACACGAATATAAACACCGGGCTTTTCGTTACACATGAAGCTAAAGTCCTCGGCACCCATACTCGCCGGATTGTCCATATCGACGTTATCCTTGCCGACAAGTTCGCTTAGAACGGCTCCGGCAGCTTGGCGCTGCGACTCGGCATTACTGAGCGGCGGGTACATGCGCACATATGTCAACTTCATCACCGTTCCCGTCGTAAGCGCCAGTCCGTGGCAAATCTCCCCGATGCGATTTTCAATCACATCGCAATCGGCCGGGTACAGGCACCGGGTCGTTCCGGAAACACGCACCGAATCGGGAATCACAGAGACACCGTTTTCACTCCCGCCGTGAATACTGGCGACCGTCACAACGGCCGGATGCATCGGATCGATTGAGCGCGAAACCACCGTCTGCAATGCCAGAATCAGTTCGGCCGAGGCCACAACCGGATCGCTGCCCTTATGGGGCCTTGCTCCGTGGCCCCCCACCCCCGTCACGTCAATGTGAAAAAGGGAGGCAGCCGACGTCATAAAGCCCGCTGTCAGACCGAATTGTCCGGCCTTAAGTTCCGGAGCACAATGCCCGGCATAAACCTCATCGACCTTCCAACGGGTAAATAGCCCGTCTTCAATCATCTTGCGCGCTCCGGCCCAGCCCTCTTCGCCCGGCTGAATAATTATCATGGCCGTTCCGGCAAAATCGCGTGTCGCACAAAGAGCGGCTGCGACGGCAACGGCCCAGGCCGTATGCCCGTCGTGCCCGCAACCGTGCATAAGACCTGCTTGACGGCTCGTCCAGGGGCATCCTGTCGCTTCGGTCATCGGGAGCGCATCCATATCGGCACGAAAAGCCACGGTGTGGTTTCCCGGTCTCTTGCCGTGAATTAACGCCACGACACCGGTACCGCCGACCCCTTCGGTCACTGCATCACAGCCGACGTCGCGAAGCTTTTGAGCGACGGCTTTCGCGGTCCTAAATTCTTTTAAACCGATCTCGGGATGCGCGTGCAAGTCGTGCCGCAATTCAATCACAGGCTTAATGACGGCGTGTACGGCTTGCTCTAAGGCATTGACATCGGACGACATTTATGAACCTCCTTGTGTTTTAAGTCGCGGATCGACGACCATGTAAAGCACGTCGACGCAAAAATTAATCAGGACGAAAACAAGCGCAATCAAGCACAGATACGCTGTTAAGACAGGAATGTCGGCAAACTGAACCGACTGCAAAAAAAGCAAGCCCATTCCCGGCCACTGAAAGACCGTTTCCGTCACAATGGAAAAGGCAATCAGGCCCCCCAATTGCAATCCCGTAATCGTGATCACGGGTAAAAGCGTGTTTTTGAGCGCATGCCGTAAGTAAATTGCGCGGAACGAAAGACCGC
>DHJT01000008.1:0-1410 GCA_002404465.1 Sutterella sp. UBA4713
TTTCTCACCTGATTTACACGGGGTTTTGTCGTAAAGAGAATTATACGGGTGGGGCTTTGCTATCGCTCGGTCGTTCCGAACACAAGTCAGGAGATGTCTTCCGGTATTTTCAATCGTATCGGGCATGTTCAAATTCATTTTTTCACAACCGCCTCTTTGAGCGGACAAAACGAAAAAAACATCTCAATCGTGACGACAGGAGCTCAGTATTAATCCGTCCGTGCCGTTTTTTGTTACGCTTCGTCCTGAGAAATTTCAAACGGGAAATCCGCATGTCCGAAGGCACAGGACGACGCCCCGGTTTTGAAATGTTTTGTTTTACTCTTTGCGCCTTATGTTGCCCTCCGAAAGAAACGGGTTTAACGGCGCAATCGACAACTTTGGATCCATGACACAATTCGTTAACCGCCAACAAATTCTTCAAGCAGCTCTTTGTCCGATTGCCTCTGATATGCTTGAAGTCGAATCAATCATTGCAAACGAAGTCAAAAGTGCCGTCGAACGCGTACAGGACATCGCCTCTTACATCACACAGGCGGGAGGCAAACGTATGCGCCCGGCGCTCCTGATTCTCATGGCACGCGCCCTCGGGGCCGATGCGGACAAAGCCGCCTACCTAGGAGCCGTCATCGAAATCCTTCACACGGCAACGCTCATGCACGACGATGTCGTCGACGAAGGCCTGATGCGTCGTGGCCGAGAAACAGCGAATGCCAAGTGGGGTAACCCGCAGGCCGTACTTGTCGGAGATTTTCTTTATACACGCTCCTTTCAAATGATGGTCAAAACCGGCAATCTCCGCGTCATGAAGGCGCTTTCCGATGCGGCCAATCGTTTGAGCGAAGGCGAAGTATTGCAGATGAAAAATGCACACAATCCCGATATCGATGAAGCTTCCTACTTTGCCGTCATCGAACGTAAGACTGCATGTCTTTTTGTCGCAGCTGCCGGCATGGCCGCCGCGATTGCTCCGGCCACACAAGCGCAAGAAGCCGCCTGTCGAGAATACGCCTTACGTCTTGGCAATGCCTTCCAGATTGCCGATGACATACTCGATTACGTCGGAAATGCCCAGGCAACGGGGAAAGCCCTCGGTGCCGATTTGCGCGAGGGGAAGGTTACATTACCGCTTTTGTATGCCATGCAAAAGGCCGATAAGTCCGATCGTCGTTTACTTTGCGAGGCTATTCGTACGGGAGACGGCGACTTTAAGGCCATCGAGGCTATTATCGAAAAAACCGGAGCTCTTGCTCGCTCCCTGGAAACGGCCCATGCACAGGTTCGTCTCGGAAAAGAAGCGATTGAGCAACTACCGGTTGGACTTTTCCGAGATTCTCTGATAAAGTTCCTGACCCTTGCAGTTGACCGAGAGTTTTAGTTTAAAATTGCAAGTTTCGGGGTGTAGCTCAG
>DHJT01000008.1:1438-8084 GCA_002404465.1 Sutterella sp. UBA4713
GTAGCTCAGCCTGGTAGAGTACTGCGTTCGGGACGCAGGTGTCGGAGGTTCGAATCCTCTCACCCCGACCAATTTATGCGGGATGCGTTATGCGTTTCGCCCTAAAGATGCCCTCCGATGCGAGGGCGTTTTTGTTATAGTCAAAAGTATTTCCTAACGCCGTTACCCTATGCCCTTCGTTGTCGGACTCACAGGAGGCGCTGCCAGTGGAAAATCAACCGCCGGCGCACTCTTTGAAGCACTCGGTGCCACGCTCCTTGACGCCGACGCTGTCTCGCACGCACTCACGGGGCGCGGAGGCAAAGCCGTTGCTGCCATTGAAAGGGCCTTCGGACAGGACTTTATTCAAAACGGGGCGTTGAATCGCCCTCGCATGCGTGAACTTGTTTTTCGCGACGCGACGGCCCGTATGCAGCTTGAAGCTCTATTGCATCCTCTCATTGCCCGAGACCTGCAAGAGGCTGTTTTAGCGAGCAAAGGCCCCTATGTGGTCCTTGAAGCGGCTCTTTTGGTGGAGAAAGGCTCTTGGCGCACATTGACAAATCGACTTTTGGTCGTTGATGTCCCCGAAAACGTGCAAATTGAGCGCATGATGCAACATCGGAATCTAACCGAAAAAACAGCGCGCGCCATTATCGCTTGTCAGTGTTCTCGTCAAAAACGTCTTGCCCTTGCTGATGATGTCCTTATTAATACGGGCACCCTGACCGATCTTAAAAATGCCGTCTCGGCCCTTCATGCTAAGTACTTAACCCTTGCGAGAAATGTGCGTTCCCGTGAAATTGAAGGCGCAGCATAAAAACGCGATAGCGTGGTTCTTCCCAGGGTATTGCCTCATTGTGTTTTAAGAGCGCTTCTTGAATAACAGCAACGTTTTTTGTAAATCCGTTAACATTGCCCTCGAAAAATAAAAGCGAGAACAGATATGTTAGTTAAATGCCCGACCTGTAAGCGTCTGCATGAATACGATATCAAAAGCCCGTGGCGCCCTTTTTGCTCGGAGCGTTGCAAGATAATCGACTTGGGAGCTTGGGCAAGCGGCGCATACCGTATCGAAGGAACCCCGGGTTCGGCCGATCCGGAACTTCTGGCACAAGAAGCGAAGCGCCAACTCAGTCAAAAGACCGAGGACAAGTCTCCCTAAAGCGCGTAGATGACGCCGTGTGCCCCCTTCTGTCGCCAACCATTGAGGGACTCGCGCTTTGCGAAAACGTAAAGCGGAAGTTCGTTGGCCTGGTCGGCAAGGAGACGACCTTCCGAGCCCGGCATTGCGACGGCATAAAGCGCTCCGGCGACTGCCGCCTCGTGCATTTGTTCGACCGTATCCACAATCACCCCGCGGTTCGGATTCAGGCCTTGCATGTTCTCTAATCGCAAATCACCTGAGACAGGTACAAGGTCCGGTAAGCAAATGCGCTCGGCGATGAGCCGATTCATCGGAAGGTTCTTTAATCGCGCCAGATCAAAAGGCGACATGAACCAAGCAAACTCTTGATGCTCCAGGCTTCGAAAAACTCCCTCCCACGCAAAGCACCGTCGAAAATGGAGCCGCACGTAAGCATGCGGATAGTCGTGCTCCATGACAAACCAGGGAATTGATTCGACAAGGCAAATTCCGAGTTCTTCTTTGAGCTCTCGCTCAAGCGCCTCAGAAGGTGTTTCACCGGGTTCGAGTTTTCCTCCCGGGAATTCCCAGAATCCCGCACACGGTTTTCCTTCGGGGCGAGATCCGAGGAGAAAACGCTTCTTTTCGTCAATCAAGACGCCGCAGGCCACTTCCGTTACCGGACGCATCATGGCGTTTTTTTCTCAAAAAGGCGACGCGCCAAAGCGCACAGCGTTTCGGCAAATGCCTCAAAGCGCGGGTCTTTATCCGTTTGAACCGGTTTCATATCGGCTTTGCCGTTGGCAAATAAAAACACCGCGCTTGATAACTCCGAACAAACGCGCTTTCCGATCTGGCGCAACACCGCATTTGACAGTGCCGCATCCGTGAGCAAAAAGATACACGGTGGGTTCTCGGTTCCTGTCTTGGGATCTCTCGTCTGCACAAGACACGCCCCCGTCGCAACGTGCGCAAACTCAATAAATGAGTGTGTAGCCAGTCGTTTTCGGACCGTTTTAGGATCAATGGAGAACGCAGCCCGCACATCGACGGCAGTACGACCGGCATCCTTGACAAACGATGCACAGGCCCCGGCGGAAAAAAGTTCTTTTCCGAAAACGATTTTTTCTTCTTTCATGGTATTCGATAAAAACGGCGCAACCGGAAAAGCCTGCCGCGCCGCTCTTGCTTTCATCTCAAAAGACTTAAATCAAGCAAGTCGTCCGTGACAGTCCTTGTACTTCTTTCCCGAACCGCACGGACACGGATCGTTGCGTCCGACATTGGAAAAATCAATACCCGCCGCTTCCGCTTCTCTCTTTTGCTTTGCAATGGTTTCGGCCGAGTCGTCCTGAACCTGAATTTGCACGCGCATGAGAATACGCGAAACCGCTTCGGCGATGTTATCAAGCAGCGTCTCAAACATTGCGAACGCTTCACGCTTGTATTCCTGTTTGGGCTGTTTGGCCGCATAGCTTCTTAAAAACACCCCCATGCGCAAGGCATCTAAGGCTTGCAGGTGCTGACGCCACATCGAATCGATCATCTGCAGTAAGACACTCTTGCTAAAGTTCGTCCAGGATTCGTGTCCGACGATTTCTTCCTTTTCCCGCAAGACGCGATCGGTCTCAGATAAAAGCTTATTGAGCAAATCCTCATCGGTTACCTCGTTGCTTTCCTCAAGCATCGCCTGCATGGGAATATCCAAACCCCACTGCTCTTTCAGAACTTTTGTCAGGCCCGCCAAATCCCATTGTTCTTCAACGGTTTCAGCCGGCACGTAGGAACGGAAAAGATTCGTAAAGTATCCGTGACGCAACTCCTTCATGCCCTCGGCCACGTCTTTGTTTTCCAAAATTTCGTTACGCAGGCGATAAATTTCCTGACGTTGATCGTTTTGGACGTCATCGAATTCCAAGAGTTGCTTACGGATGTCGTAGTTGTGCCCTTCGACTTTGCGTTGCGCCGATTCAATCATGCGACTGAGCATCTTCGATTCGATGGCCACATCCTTTTCAAGCTTAAGTTTGTCGGCAATAGCCCGCATTCTGTCGCCGCCGAAAATTCGAAGAAGTTGATCTTCCATCGAAAGATAAAAGACCGAACTACCCGGATCGCCCTGACGTCCCGCACGACCGCGCAACTGATTGTCGATACGGCGCGACTCATGGCGTTCGCTACCGATGATGCGAAGCCCCCCGGCCGCTACAACTTCATCGTGTAACTTGAGCCAATCGGCTTTGACGGCATCCGACCGTTTTTTCTTTTCTTCATCGGACAGTTCGTTATCAAAATTAATTTCATCCAAGCGCTTATTGATACCGCCGCCCAAGACAATGTCGGTGCCGCGACCTGCCATGTTCGTCGCGATCGTCACGACGCCCGGACGGCCGGCTTCAAGAATGACCTGCGCTTCGCGTTCGTGCTGCTTGGCATTTAACACATTGTGGTCAATACCGAGCTTGTCGAGCATCTTCGAGAGCCGTTCGGAGTTTTCAATCGAAGTCGTACCGACCAAAACCGGCTGATGACGGGCATGACAAGCCTGAATATCGCGAATGATGGCCCGGTACTTTTCTTCTTCGGTACGGAAAACCTTATCTTGCTCATCAACACGAATCATCTTACGGTGCGTCGGAATCACCACTGTTTCCAATCCGTAAATGTCCTGAAACTCATAGGCTTCCGTATCGGCCGTACCCGTCATACCGGCTAACTTCTTGTACATACGGAAGTAGTTCTGGAATGTGATGGAAGCGAGCGTTTGGTTTTCCTGCTTGATCGGAACGCCTTCCTTCGCTTCGATTGCTTGGTGCAGGCCGTCGGACCAACGACGCCCCGGCATCAAGCGCCCCGTAAACTCATCGACAATGATAACTTCACCGTTTTGAACCACGTAGTGCTGGTCACGATGGAAAAGCGTATGGGCCCGAAGCGAGGCAATCAGGTGACTCATAATCATGATGTTTTGCGCTGAATAAAGACTCGTATTGTCTTTAATCATGCCGCGCTCAATCAAAATCTTTTCCACGTGTTCGTGACCGGCATCCGACAAGTACACCTGATGCTGTTTTTCATCGACCCAATAGTCTCCCGGTCCTTTTTCTTCCTTTTGGCGAATCAAAAGCGCCGGGATATCGTTGACCTGACGGTACAGTTCCGTGCTGTCCTCGGCCGAACCCGAAATAATCAGCGGGGTTCTGGCCTCGTCGATTAAGATCGAGTCCACCTCATCGACGATTGCGTAAAAAAGTCCCCGTTGGCGTCGATGGCTGACGTCGTACTCCATGTTGTCACGCAGGTAATCGAATCCGAATTCGTTATTCGTGCCGTATGTGACATCAGCCGCATAGGCCTTGCGTTTACTTTCGGTATCCTGCACGGACGACAAAATCGTTCCGACCGTCAAACCCAAAAAGTTATACACGTGCCCCATCCAAGTAGCATCGCGCGAGGCCAGGTAATCATTGACCGTCACGACATGAACACCCTTACCGGCAATCGCGTTTAGGTACACAGCCATCACGGCCGTCAAAGTCTTACCTTCTCCGGTTCGCATTTCGGCAATTTTATTGTCGTTAAGGACCATGGCGCCGATTAACTGCACGTCGTAAGGCCGCTGTCCAAGAACACGAAAACTCGCTTCCCGAGCCACGGCAAACGCTTCCGGCAGGAGTTTTTCCAGCGTCTCTCCCTTGGCATAGCGTGCGCGGAACTCCTCGGTTTTTTTTGCCAGTTCGGCGTCCGTGAGTTTTTGAATCTCAGGTTCGAGCTTGTTAATGAGCTCGACTTTGCGACGATACTGCTTAATCAGGCGTTCGTTGCGGCTACCGAAAATCTTCGTCAGGAATGAATCAAACATAAGGCTAGTGAACCCCAAAAAATCGATTCGAAATCAGCAAAAAACGGCACGTCACTCCACTAGAAGTCGGTGCCGAATACGGAACGTGCATTATCGCACAAGGCACAGTCGGAAGAAAGACGCCGAAAACCCGTTAAACTGCGCGTCAAGCACGGTTTTTCGCACGTATGTCGCATGTCAACGATTTCAAACAATCTTCCTAAACGCCTGTCCGATGTCGCACTCGGGGCATCCGGACGCACCGATACATTAACGCAAGCATTGGCCAATTCTCGACGTGTCCTTGCGACACTCCGTCCGATTCTTGAGGGTACGTGCCGCGGAACGGATTGGGCGAATCCTGCTCATGTTCGCGTGACGGATAAAAAAATTGTTTTGTTTGTCCCGAACGCGCTACAAAAAACAAAATTGCGGCAAGTTCTGCCGCGTCTTGAAGAAACTCTGCAAAAAAAAGGCCATGTCCTTCCGATTGAAATCCTCGTCAGGCCTACGAGACCCCTTTCGTTGGCAATACCACGAGGGACGTCACCGGCGAGGGTCGGCTCTCTGATCGGGGCCGACTCTCTTGAAAAGGGCGCGGCAAAAATACGCGACACACCGTTAAGACAAGCCGTGTTGCAACTGGCCCAAACACTACGCCGGACGCATTAAGAGACGATTTCCCAGGCATCCTTTTGCGCCAAGAGCGTGCGAAGCAACCGGTTATTTAATCCGTGCCCGGACTTAAACGCACTGTATTTAGCGTAAAGCGGATGTCCCAAGACGTACAAATCCCCGATTGAATCCAGTAGCTTGTGTTTGGCAAACTCATCGGGGGCTCTTAAGCCCTCGGGGTTAAGAACGGATTGACCGTCGACGACAACGGCATTTTTCAGTGACCCGCCCAAAGCCAAACCGACGGCATGCATCTTTTTCACGTCATCCGCGAAGCAAAACGTACGCGCATAAGCGACCGTTTTTTCATAATCGTCGCGATACAGATTCACACACACGTGCTGCACGGTTTTGTCAATCACGGGATTATTAAATGCAATGGTAAATTCAGCCGTAAATTCGTCCGAAGGCTCAAGCTTGGCCCACTTATCGCCGTCGCTAACGCAAATCGGTTTTATAACGCGGTAAAAACGGCGCAATGCACTTTGCTCGACGACTCCGGCCCGCCGGATTAAGTCCGTATAGCCCAAAGCCGAACCGTCCAAAATCGGCGTTTCGGGAGCATTGACTTCAACAATGGCATTGTCGACAGACAAACCGCACAGTGCACTCATCAAATGCTCGATGGTCGAAACAAACACCGACCCCTCGAAAAGAGTTGTCGCCAGCCGCGTGTCATTGACACGTGTGGCCTGAACCGGAATTTCCACAACGGGCGACAAATCCGTGCGACGAAAGCGAATCCCGAAATTTTCCGGTGCCGGCAAAATTCGCATACAGATTTCTTTACCCGAATGGAGCCCGATGCCGGTTACCTGGGCGCAACAAGCCAGAGTTTTTTGCTTAGCCATTAAAAGTCACGTATCCCTTACTTCTTTTCACTGTTGTTACGAATAAACGTCGGAACATCGAACGAAGAGTTCGCCTGTCCGGCGTGATTCTTCCAGAACGGCTCGGAAACGGACGGCGTCCGGGGAGTCGGCTCGGTCGGCGCCGTCGGCACCTGCGTAAAAAGGCCGTGTCCG
>DHJT01000008.1:8237-10380 GCA_002404465.1 Sutterella sp. UBA4713
GGCGCCGCCGGCTTCCGACTCAGGCGCATCCAAACCCGTTGCCACGACCGTGACGCGCAACTCATCGCCCATATCGTTATCAAAAGCCGTGCCGACGATCTGGATCGCATCTTTGCTGACGAAATTTTTCATAATCGACATGACTTCGCGCACTTCGCTTTGCTTCATCGTCGCTGCCGAGGCCGTCACATAAACAAGCAATCCGCGTGCCCCCTGCAAATTGGCCCCTTCCAGAAGCGGGCACGTAATCGCGCGTTCGGCCGCCTCGTGCGCACGGCGATCGCCTGAGGCGGTTGCCGTTCCCATCATGGCCGTTCCGCGGGCTCCCATCACGGTCTTTAGGTCTTCAAAGTCCACATTAATCAAGCCCGGCGTGTGAATGATCTCCGCAATCCCGTTACAGGCCTTGTAAAGCACGTCGTCGGCTGCGGCAAAGCAATCGAGCATCGTGGCATCCTCACCGACTTCCTCCTCGAGCTTGTCATTTAAAATAACAATCAGGCTGTCGACTTTGTCCTTCAAATTCTCGATACCGGCCTGAGCCTGACGCATGCGACGCATGCCTTCAAATCCGAAGGGCTTTGTGACGACGGCAATTGTCAAAATTCCGAGCTGTTTGGCAATCTCGGCAATCACGGGCGCTGCACCCGTGCCCGTGCCGCCTCCCATCCCGGCCGTGATAAAAAGAAGATTCGTGCCTTCCAGGGCCTCTCGAATCTTTTCGCTGGCTTCTTGGGCCGCCATGGCCCCGACTTCCGGACGGGCTCCGGCACCCAGTCCCGTTTTTCCGAGCGGGATAATAATGTCCGCGCGCGAGCGATTTAGTGCCTGCTGATCGGTATTGGCAGCAATGAAGGTGATGCCCCGCGCCTCATTGTCAATCATGTGCTCAACGGCATTTCCACCGCCGCCGCCCACGCCGATGACCTTGATGACTGCATTAAACATTTCGGGCTGATCATTAATAATCTGCAAAGACATCACTTTTCCTTGTTTACGAAACTTACGGACGACGTTAGAGAGCCGTTTACTGCTGCTAAATCGACCGAATAAAAACAAACGACGCACAAAAGGCGCGGCTTGCCGTTTCTGCCCCGATTGAGCAGAAATTTTTTGCAATTCTACACAAAAAGCCTCATGATCCTACGCCTGAAAAGCGACTTGGACGAGCCCCGGTTGCTTAAGTTTTGTTGCTTTTAAAAAGAGTTCCCTGCCTGCTACCGGCCCAAAGAACGGGGGCCTTGCCGTGCTCGACAAGGAAACGATTGGCAAGTACAAAGTGTCCGCACCCGAAAAACGGCACGGGCGGCCGACGAGCCGAAAGCGGAGACGGGTGATTGGCCTTTAAAATTAACGTCTCGCAGACGGCATTTTCTCGGATAAGGGTCTCTTTGGCCTGAGCGTGAGCGCCCCAGAGCATAAAAACCCGAGGACAAGGCTCTTTTAAAAGTGCCGCTAAGAGAGCATCGGTAAGCACTTGCCATCCGTATCGGGCGTGACTTGCCGGCAATCCGCACTCAACCGTTAAAACCGTATTCAGGAGCAGCACGCCCTGTTTGACCCAATCGGTCAAATCCCCGTTTATGCGTGCGGGGCAATTAAATTCCGCAGCAACCTCCTTGAAAATATTTTTTAAGCTCGGGGGAAGGCGTGACAAATTTTTCGGGACGGAAAAGGCCGCCCCGACTGCCTGTCCGGGCCCGTGGTACGGATCTTGTCCGAGAATCACCACGCGAACGTCCTGCGGCGTTATCTCACGCAATACGTGCAAGGGATCGGCGGGAAACACCACGGCTCCGGCATTAAGACGCGCCTGAAGTCGTGTCGTCAGAGCCTTGCCGGTGTCGGATGAAAAAAAAGTCGACAAGACATCTTGCCAGCCATACGGGTACGGCTTATGCGTAAAGGCAAGCGTTTTTAAAGAAAAGAGAGTGGCTTGTGTCACAAAAAATCCGTTGCTTCGGAATATTGAAAAAGCCCCTGACGGGGTAATCTTTCCCATTGTACGAACAAGCCCTGCACGGAAGAGGCCGTCGGAAACACTTTTCGCGATCAGATGAACAAGTTCGTTCGTCAACCGTTGCAAGAAGACGGACCTTTGCTATAATCCGCTTCCTCTTACGGGGTGTAGCGCAGCCCGGTA
>DHJT01000008.1:10395-16177 GCA_002404465.1 Sutterella sp. UBA4713
GCGCAGTTGGTAGCGCGCCTGCTTTGGGAGCAGGATGTCGGGAGTTCGAATCTCTTCACCCCGACCACAGAGGCGGCATACGTCTCGGAACTGCCCGTAGCTCAGTTGGATAGAGCATCGGCCTTCTAAGCCGAGGGTCGCTGGTTCGAATCCTGCCGGGCAGGCCAAAAAAATTTGACGGTGGGTGTAGCTCAGTTGGTAGAGTCCCGGATTGTGATTCCGGTTGTCGTGGGTTCGAGTCCCATCTCCCACCCCAGTTTCGACCCTCTCGGAGAGATTTCCGAGAGGGTTTTCTTATCTCACTCGCTAAAGTCGCCGTAAATGATTCCGCGCAAGAACCCCATAAATGCGCTCCGAGAGCGCTCGGTTCGATGCTCGCCGATTTCGCGTCGCTTTTGAATCTCGGCTAAGACGCCCATCACGGTCGCATCCTCCGGATCCGTCAGAGCAAAACGTGTTGAACGAACACGCAAGGGCTCACCGACTCGAACCGGCAACCCGTAGGTCTTGCGAATCATGGCATCGAATCCGGGCATCTTGGCCATGCCGCCCGTAATGACGATGCCGCCGGCAGCTCTTCCCAACCAGTTGTCGCGCAACAGATGGGTTCGAGCAATTTGTTCGATAATTTCCTGAGCGCGGGGCTTGATAATGCCGACCACTTCCCGCGCCGAAATAACACGCTCGGATCCCGTAGCATCGTGCGTGTAGCGAATCTGAGAAAAAGCATCCTCGGGTCTGTCGTCCAAATGTCCGTAGGTCAGTTTGATATCCTCGGCCTCATCAAGAGAACAGCCGATTCCGGATGCAATATCTTGAGACAAATACCGTCCGCCTCGAGGATCGACGGCCGTATACTGGATTTGATTGCCGCGATAACAGGCGATGTCGGCCGCACCGGCCCCGAAATCAATCAAAATCACCCCGAGCTCTTTTTCCGTCGGCGTCAGACAACTTGTGGCACTAGCCCAAGGTTGCATCACAACGCCGTCCAGATCCAGCCCGGCTTTTCGGATGCATTTGACCAAATTGACGGCAATACTGTCCGAGCCGATTGCCAAGTGAACATGCGCCTTTAGGACGGACCCTGCCATACCGACCGGATCCGCGATGAGTGTGTCATCATCATCAATCGTATAACCCTTGACAGAATGCATGACAACCGAGTCGGTTTCATGCTTTAGGGCAACGTCGGTATCGGCATCATGAATCTTCGGGTCGAAAACCATGGCCAGTTTCGTTGCAGCCGCCACATCCTCACGCGTAATCTCATCGCCCGAGAGCACGAGCTTCCCGATTTTGTTGACACAATGCAGATTCTTGCCCGTCAAAGCAGCCGTCACGTGGGCAATCGGGTATCCGGATGTTTCACTTGCCTCCTCAACGGCACGGCGAATCGATTCCACGGCACTTTCAACATCCTGAATGCATCCGCCGTCAACCCCTAAAGACGGAACCTTGCCGATGCCGATGACGTCAATTTGCCGAGGAACACTGATGTCGGCTACGGCAACTTCGACCTTGCTCGCTCCGATATCGATTGCGACAACGACATTGTTCGGTTGTATGCCTTCCATATCAGCGCTCTCCCTAACGGCTCTCTTTACTTTCAAACTGCGACTTAGGCCAACGCGCGGCAAACGCATTCTCGTAACGCGCATCAATAAAAGACGGGCATCCGTGCAACGTCTCGCAAGCCTGTTTGTAGTAGTCCAAAACCAATTGCAACCGATCGAAAACCGCATCGGAACTGACGGCGCGTCCCAGTTCAATGCGTAGCATCAAGCCTCGCGGCATGCTAAGGCCGACGGTCCAGCTTCCGCGATAAGAAACCGCAACGGATTGAACGCGAGCACCGGCTTTGGCGGCGATGGCCTGAAAACGCGTTAAAAAACCAATGGCTTCCGGCGCATACTCAACGGTATCGGCCAGAATCAGCGGAAGCAACGCTGTTTTGTTTGCTTCCTCCACAAGCGGCATAAACACAATACCTTCCGAAGAGACAAGGCGTCCGTCGTCCCAGCGGGCCACCGGTTCGAGCCGCGTCACATTCACACTGATCGCATCGGGCCAAACACGCGAGACCGTCGCGGACTTGACCCATGTTAAACGCTCGACGGCTTGCTTGACAAGCTGCAAATCCTGCGTAAAAAAACCGCCCGTCAGTTCCGTCTGAACGGCACGCCTGACATCGGATACCGCCCTGGCATCGCTTTCTCCCGTGACGACAAGTTCACGAATCTCCAGTGTCGGCCGACCGATGCTGTAAATGAGGACAAAGACGCCGACAAGGGCCGCCAAGCCCCCGAATCCGAAAGTAAGAAGCCGTCGATTAATGTTCACACGTTTTAGCCGATTTCAACACCGCGTTTTCCCGATCGAGCGTTGCCGTATCCAAAACCCGCAACACAAGATCTTCGTAACTGAGTCCGGCGGCACGAGCGGCCATCGGAACCAGCGAATGCGGCGTCATGCCCGGACTCGTATTGAGCTCTAAAAGCACAAATGAGCCGTCCTCTCGCATCATCACATCGATACGCCCCCAGCCCCGCGCTCCGAGCACGGCAAACGCCTTTTCGCTTGTTGTAGCAATGCGCTCGGCAACGTCGGCATTGAGCCCTGCCGGGCACACGTAATGCACGGCATTGCCCCAATATTTGTTCTTGTAATCGTAATCACCCTCGGGAGCTTGAATGTCAATAATCGGGAGCGCTTTTCCGTCCAATATCGACACTGTTAATTCCGAGCCGTAAATCCGCTCTTCGACAAGAACCTCCGTATCCAATTTCAAAGCTTCATGCAGGGCACAACGCACCTGTTCGATGCCGGCTTTGCAAAGTCGCGTGACGCCGATTGAAGAACCCTCCCGTGAGGGCTTGACAACCACGTCACCTCCGAGAGTCTCAAGAACCTGCTGCGCCTGCGAGACGCTAAAAACCGTCATGCCGCGCGCCACCGGAATGCCCGCCTTTTCCCAAAGCGCCCGCGTAGCCACTTTGTCGATGGCAACGGCACTGGCTTGCACACCGGCACCCGTATACGGAATTTGCAGGTACTCCAAAACGCCCTGAATCGTCCCGTCCTCACCGAATCGTCCGTGCAAAGCAATGTAGGCACGATCAAACGGTTCGCGAACAAGTCGATCAAGTCCCTCGGCCGGATCAACCGATACCGCATCAACGCCCCGTGAAAGCAAGGCTTTTAAAACGCCCGAACCGCTCATCATCGAGATTTCGCGCTCGGAACTAACGCCGCCCATCAAAACGGCCACACGGCCGTATTTTGTTTTGTTATCCATCATTCGGACTCCTTAACAAGCATGGCAGGGACTCGTCCGACGGACCCGGCTCCGACGGTTAAAACCACATCGCCGTCACGCACCATCTTACGGACAGCCGCAGGAACATCTTCAATACGAGGACAGAAAATCAGGTTGTTTTGCCCGCGCAACCGCACGGCGTGTGCCAATGCCCGACCGTCGGCTCCGACAACCGGCGCCTCGCCTGCCGGATACACATCCGCAAGGACAACGGCATCTGCCTGACACAAAAGATTGACAAAATCTTCAAAGCAGTCGCGTGTGCGCGTGTAGCGGTGAGGCTGAAAGACCAACAAAAGACGTTTTTCCGGCCAGGCCGTATGCACGGCTGCAATCGTGGCCTCAATTTCGTGCGGGTGATGCCCGTAATCGTCAACAAGCGTATACGAGCCGACTTTTTGTCCCTGGGCGTCACGAATGGCCACATTGCCGTACTGCGCAAAACGACGCCCCACTCCGGTAAATTCCGACAAGCCCTGAACAATAGCCTTGTCACTGACACCGACCAGTGTGGCAATCGCTATCGCCGCAAGGGAATCGGTCACGTTATGCAAGCCCGGCAAATTCAAAACCACCGGGAGCGGATCATGACCGGGCCGCAAAACCGTATACGCCGTTCGCGTTCCTTCACTTCGAATGTCAATGGCCCGAACCTCTGCCGCTTCACTTAACCCGTACCCGATAACGCGACGCGTCACGCGCGGCAGAATCGAGCGAACGTTTTCATCATCCACACACAGAACCGCCACGCCGTAAAAGGGAAGTCGCGAGAGGAACTCCACGAAGGCATCTTTGAGTTTATTAAAGTCATGACCGTACGTGTCCATGTGATCGTGATCAATATTAGTCACAACCGACAAAACCGGCGTCAGATTTAAAAACGATGCATCGGACTCGTCGGCCTCGGCCACAAGAAACTCTCCGGTTCCGAGCCTGGCATTAACACCCGAACTATTTAGGCGCCCTCCGATCACATACGTCGGATCCAGTCCGCCGGCTGCCAGTAACGTGGCCGTGAGCGACGTTGTCGTTGTTTTGCCGTGCGCACCGGCAATGGCAATGCCGCGACGAAGCCGCATCAATTCGGCGAGCATCACGGCGCGCGGGACAACGGGAAGTTTACGGGCCTTTGCGGCAAGAACTTCCAGGTTCTCCGGCTTAATGGCCGAGCTAATCACGACGGCATCGGCACCCTCGATATTTTCGGCTTTATGTCCGATATAAATTCGAGCCCCTAATTGGGCCAAGCGGTCCGTTACGGAACTGCGTGCAATATCCGAGCCGCTGACCGTATAGCCGAGATTTAAAAGCACCTCGGCTATACCGCACATTCCCGAGCCGCCGATTCCGACAAAATGCAAATGTTTGACAACAAACTTCATAATGACAACCAATTTTTTTGCGTTAATAAGGACGCGTTTTTAAGGCACTGACGTGTTCAATCATATCGGCCACGGCCTGAGTCGCATGCGGACGACTCAGGCGGCGCGCGTGAACTGCCATATCGAGAATCTTGTCTCTTTTTAGTGTCATGAGCGTCCCGAAGAGGTGCTCCGGCGTCAGTTGCGGTTGTTCAACGAGGATGGCCGCCCCGTTTTCCTGCATGTAACGCGCATTTCCGAGCTGATGCGACGTTGTCCCGACGACAAGCGGCACCAGGATGCTGGCCGCTCCGGCAGCACAAAGTTCCGCAACACTTGTCGCGCCGGACCGGCAAATCACAAGATCGCTTTCCCTGTAAGCTGCGGCCATGTCGTCGATAAAGCCGACAACTTGCGCCTTCACGCCGAGTTCCTCGTAGCGAGCACGGACCGAGTCGACCCAACGCACGCCGCACTGGTGCACAACCGTCGGCCGCTTTTCGGGGTCGAAAAACGACAGCGCCTTCGGAACCGTTTCGTTTAAAACTTGGGCGCCGAGACTGCCGCCGAAAACAAGGAGCTTAAAGGGGCCTTGACGCCCTTGCAATCGCACCTCGGGATCTTCAATCGCTTCAATATCGGCCCGCACGGGATTACCGGTAATCGCTCCGCGGGCCCCGGCAAGAGACCGGGCACTTCCGGCAAACCCACAGGCTACCCCCCAGGCATCCTTTAAGATCATCTTGGTCGAAAGGAGCACGTCGGCATCGCAGTTCATGAGAACGGGCTTAATGTGATTGACCTTAGCGCCTTCGTTAACGGGAACCGCGATATAGCCGCCGGTGGTAAAGAACACATCGGGTTTTAATCGACGCAAAATAAAGCGGCAACGATACCCGGAGAACAAAAGCTTAATGCCCCCCGTGACCAATCCACCGAAACCGTGTCCGCGTACGCCCTGAAAATTCAGGCCGATAAAATCAATGCCGTCTTTGGCGACCAAAGGACCTTCCATCCCCTTTTTCGTGCCGATCCACGTCACACGCCAACCGCGCTTTTTCATCTCGCGCGCAACGGCCAATCCCGGCATAACGTGCCCGCC
>DHJT01000006.1:0-233 GCA_002404465.1 Sutterella sp. UBA4713
AACACTTTTCTCAGAATCGGTATCGACGGTTCCGATGAGGTAACGGAAAGACGCAAGCTCTTTGAAGGCCTTGAAATTCTTCAAGATGAGGTCTTTTGCAAGGCCTATATGTGTCGGTACCCGACAATCTCCTTGTCTCTTAAGTCGGCAGAGGGGGCTTCGTTTTTAGAAGCCTATCAGGCATTTGCACGGAATCTTGTCGGCATTGCACGATCCTTCGGTTTCCTTGGGTC
>DHJT01000006.1:404-7133 GCA_002404465.1 Sutterella sp. UBA4713
CATTACGGGCGCCAGGTTGTTCTTCTCGTTGATGAGTACGACGTACCGCTTGCGAAAGCCGCAAAAGGCGGTTATTACGACAAGATGCTTCCTTTGATTCGCGGCTTTTTAGGCGAAGCGTTAAAGCCGGACCCGCTAACCGGGTACGAGAAAGAGCCGTATCTCAAGAAAGCCGTTTTGACCGGGTGCTTACGTGTGGGTAAAGAGAGCATCTTTACGGGACTTAATAACCTGACGATTAACACGGTTTGGTCGGAAGATTTGCGTTTATCTGAGGCAATCGGTTTTACGCCGATGGAAGTCGCGAAGTTGCTTGATTACTATGGCCTGACATCGCGCTCGGACGATGTTAAAAGTTGGTATGACGGATACAAATTTGCAGGGAAAGACGTTTATTGTCCGTGGGATGTCATCAATTTTTGCTCGGAAACCCTTCATAGTGCCGATCCGCACGTTTTTGAGCCGAGGAACTACTGGGCCAATACAAGCAGCAACGATGCCGTGCAGGAGTTTTTAGGGTTTCTGGATCGGCAAGACACCGAAAAAATGCAGACGTTGGTTGACGGGGGCTCTGTTGAAATCGATGTCAATGAGCAATTAAGTTACGGCGACATGAAAGAGCATCGCTCACAGGATTTTTGGACGCTCCTACTTGCAACCGGTTACCTGACGCTTGTTGATACCTCTCCGAAAGGCACCTTGAATACGACCTATACGGTCAAAATTCCCAATCGCGAGATTCTCGAAACGTTTAAGACAAACATTCAGGCGTATTTCTCAAAAAGAAACGAACCCGTGTCTTCTTTGGCACAAACAGTCGTCAGAGCGTTACGTGAGGGAAATGAGAAGGAGGCGATGCAGAAAATAAGCGGTCTTTTGCGTCGATACATTTCCGTGAGGGATACGGCCACAAAGGCACCTTCGGAAAACTTTTATCACGGCTTTTTAAACGGACTTTTTGCCGCATCGGGTTCGGTTGTTGATAACTACAAATCCCAGCCGGAAGCCGGAAACGGATATGCCGATATCGTTTTTACGACACAAGAGGGCGACGAGACAATCGGCGTTGTTATCGAAGTCAAATATACCTCAAGCGTCGAGACGCTCAGGGCAACGGCCTTAGCGGCACGCAATCAGATTGCTCAAAAGCAGTATGCAGAGTACTTTGAAAATTTCGGATGTGACCGTATTTATGCTTACGGCATCGCTTTTTGCTCGAAAACATGTTTTGTGAGCGGAGGCTCTTCGGTCGTGAATGGGTCTTAACTTACGTGTGGCGGCCTTGTTCTGTATGCCCCGAAAAAAGGGAGCGTTGCAAGAGATTGGGTATCCGAGCTCTTGCAATGCTCCCTTTCTTTTTCAGAAAGACGTTCGAAATTACTTTTTCGTCTTCTTGGCAGCAGCGGCCGCGTTCAATTCCTTGTTCTTGGCAGCAAACTTAGCGCGGAACTTCTCGACACGACCCGCCTCGACGATACGTGTCTGGGCGCCCGTGTAGAACGGGTGGCTGGCCGAAGATGTATCAAGTTTAAAGAGCGGATAGGTTTTTCCGTCGATTTCAATGGTCTCTTTGGTCTGAACGGCACTCGAGATGATGAAGACTTTGTTGACGGAAACGTCAAGGAATGCGACTTCGCGGTATTCCGGATGAATATTGGGTTTCATTTTTTCAGTTTTCCTAGTAGTTGATTTGTCGGTCGCCCTGGCATCCTTGCGCACCTGCCGTCCTGAAAGACGGTCTTATGGCGGGCATGCGCCCACGTGCCCAACCGGGAAGGTTGCCATTATGAACAAGAGAGACGGTAAAAGCAAGAAAAATCAGAGTTTTCCTCGGATAGTTTTCCCGAGGAGGATAAAAGAGCCACTGTCCGCAAGTGTTTGCCTGCATTCGGCTCTTGTTAGGCCGAGTTATTCGGCGTGAGGCCTCTTGTGTGTGTGCCAGGCAAGTGCCAGATTGCTGTGGCGTTTTAGCGATTCTGTTCCTTGTCCGATAAATTTCCAACTGTCCTCGTACGAGCCTAAAACGGCAAAGTCCGATGTCTCCATGAAGTGTTTGAAGCCGGAGGGGTTGTCTTTAAAGCGCAGGGCAAAATCCAGTGCAAATTTAACCTTCTCGCGTTCTCCGCAATTGAGTTTGTTGTGCAGGACATGCTCGATATTGCACGACATAAAAAAGATGCGATACGGGATAGTCCCGAGAACGGTCCGGGTCTTGACAAGTTCTTTTAAACAACTGCTTTTGCGCTTGTTTCTTTCCAGAATGGAGCGTCGACACGGTGTTGTAATGGCCGATGTGCTGTAACGAATTTTCCCGGACGTCGAGTTCTGATAGACGGCATCTTCCGGGATAAATGCGCCGTCCGTATCGGTCAATTCAATGACTTCGCGAATGTCGTTCCGCGTCAGAAAGTGATTGCGGGCTAAAAAGGCATGCACGATCTTACCGACTTTGCGTCGAATGCTAGCGGGTGTTGCACCGGCACGTGACGTGATGTCACCGTGCGTAATTTCAACGATTAAATCGTCTCGGGAAAAAATCGACGACAGACACAATTCCAAAGCATCCGAATCCGTTCTCCCTTCGACAATGACAAGAAGGACTTTCTTTTCGTAGGGTTTAGTCATGATTGACTCCCGCTTCGCGTAAGGCCAGCGCAATGCGAGCACTGCTTGTCGGGTTATAAAGCGGGGTGGTACCCGAAGAGCCGAGAATTAACATGCGGTAATATAGATCGCGAAGGTTTGTTGTCGCTTGTGTTTTTTTAATGTGGACGTAGGCGTTTTTCGGATCGGCAGTTGTAAAGGCGATACAGGCTCGATCCATCGTCTCTAAGGCACGCAGATTGTGAGATGTGAAAATCAGTTGTCCCGTACCGCGTTCCGAGATGATGCGAAGAAGTTCCCCGAGCAGGTATTCGAAAACACTGGAATCGAGCTCATCAATGGCGACCGTGACCGACGGCTCGTTGTAGACACAAATCAGAAGATTCAAAACGGAGATGATTTTCTTGATGCCTTCGGATTCGTAACGTAGCGGAATGGGATCGTGATTTTTAAGTGAAGAAAGTTCAAGGACTGTGACATCCTCGCCCTTGGGCCCGAGTTCGGTGCAGACACGTTTGGCAACAATGGTCAGTCCAGGAATAATTTCCTTGAGGACAAGATTCATTTGGCCGATGAGTCTTTTTAAGGCCGGAAGTTTTTCGGAAACGACTTTAACGGGGCCTGTAAGCGGCAGTAAGAGCAGCCCTCCCGTCAAGGTCTCCGGAGCGGTCGAATCGGCACAGTTCGTGCAGGGGTCATGTCCTTGTCCGGACGAATCCGAGACAAAAAATTCGGTCTTCCCAAATGAAATAAGGCGCTCGAGCGTGTGAAGAACTTCTGCTACGAGCGGATGCGTTTTTGTGTCCTCTTTAACGCGGTCCGTTAAGGCTTTTGTCAGAGCAGGGGAGAATAGAAAAGATGTTCCCTTTTCGCGTGTCAATTCCCGAGCAACGTTCAGCGCCATGCGACGTGTTTTATCCGATCCGACAAAATCTTTAAAACGCGATTGCGGTCCGAAGGAATAATCGGCAGTCGTCGTATCGATAAGGAGGGTCTTGCGGGCTTTCCCGTCCTTGTCCTTTAAGGCAATCGAAAGTTTTTCTCCGGCAAGGGCACTTGATGTGGCGTTTACAAGACCCGCAGGTGGGGTTTGTAAGAAAACTTCATAAGAAAGAGGGGTTTTCTCATCTTCGTTTTCCAGGCAGAAGTCATAGGTGATGTGGGCCTTCCCGGCATCAATACGGATGCATTCGACAAGAGACTTTCCCAACGCTTGTCCGCAAAAAAGCGTTTTCAGACAAGCCAGAGCTCGGATCAGAGCCGATTTTCCCGAGCCGTTTTGCCCGTAAAGCCCTAAGACACTTCCGCCGTTTTCAAGTTCCGGGAATGTGAGTTTTCCGTAGATGACGTTCTTAAAATTTTCGAGCGTCAAGGCCGTTAAGCGAACAGACGATGCCATAACAACACCTCCGAAGCGAAAATGCATGGGTTGGTCCATTTTAGCGAAAATGCGCGTTTTTTCAGATGAACGTCAGTGTTTTAGGGAAATAAAAGAACACCGAGATAACCGAGTGCGCGCCCGGGGGACACTTAAAAGGAGCGTTTCTATCTAGGTCGTTGTTTGGACGGGAATCGGCCGATTGCTATCGAGCATGCGGCAGACGCTTACAACGGTCTCAATGCCTTTGATTTCCTGCAGGATGCGCTCTAAGTGGGTTGTATCCCGAACTTGAACCATTAGGCGGACGGTATGTGTTTTCCCCGATTCTTGATCGGATATTCCGACGCCTGTAATGGAAGAACGCAATTTGGCAAGCTCCGCAGCGACTCTTGCCAGTGTTGCCCGCTCGTCGGTTGTCACAATGAAAACCGGGACGGCAAAAAGCGGCTCCGATTGAGACTCTTCTTTCCACTGGGCCGGCATCCAGCGTGAGGGATCGACTTTGCGGCCTCGGGCGACGTGGATGCAATCGGAGCGATGGACACTTAATCCCAAACCGGTTCGCATGAAACCCCAAATCGTGTCGCCCGGAATCGGATGACAACAACCGGCAAGCTGAACGGCCACACCCTCGGTGCCGTGGATCGTCACGGGAACTCGGCTTGTCGCCGGTGCTTTTTCCTGGGCCAGACTTGTGATGCGCGAAATCAAAACGGCGGCAAAGACTTTACCTAATCCCACGTCTTGCAAGAGAGCCTGACGGTTCGGTTCGTTGGTCTCCTTTAGAATCTTGTACCAAATCGGTTCCGGAACTGTGTTGATGTCAAGTTTGGCTTCTAAGGCAGCCTTTTTTAAGGCTTCACGTCCGAGGTTGACGGACTCCTCGGGATTGCGTTCGCGCAAGAATTCGCGAATTTTGGCGCGGGCTTTCCCCGTTCGCACGAAGCGTAGCCACTCAGGGGCCGGGTGTGAATCGGGGTCGGTCAAAATTTCGACCATGTCACCGTTTCTCAGTTTCTTAGAAAGCGGCGCTTCCTCACCGTTGACGCGACAGGCGACGGCTCCGTTTCCGATACCGGTGTGAATCTGGTAGGCAAAATCAATCGGGGTGGCGCCCTGCGGAAGCGAAAGAATGCGGCTCTTGGGCGTAAAGACGTAGATGCAGTCCGGGAAAAGGTCGATTTTGATGTTTTCGATAAATTCGGACGGGTCTGATGTGGTTCTTTGTATTTCCATCAGACTTTGGAGCCAATTGGACACAAGATTTTGAATTTCGCTTGTGTCCATGCCGTCGCCGTAAAGCCAATGCGCCAGAATGCCCTTCTCGGCAATGCGGTGCATCTTTTCGGTACGGATTTGATATTCAATCGGCGTGCCCGAGGGTCCGATGACCGTTGTATGCAGACTTTGGTAACCGTTGGCTTTCGGAATAGCGATAAAGTCCTTAAAACGGCGATTCACGGGCTTGTAAAGTTTATGCAGTGCCCCGAGCGTCAAATAGCACTCTTCGACCGTTCGTACGATGATACGAAAGCCGTAAACATCCAAGACATCGGAAAACGAGGCATGCGTATCCCGCATGCGGTTGTAAATTCCGTAAATTGTTTTGTCGCGCCCCTGGATGCGAGCGTGAATGTTCGATTTGGGGAGTGCCTCACGCGTTTCCTTCAGAATCCGTTCCAAAACGGCGCGGCGTTTGTCGCGGGTGCGAAGAACATTGGCGCGAAGAATTTCATAGCGCCTCGGATATTGATTTAAAAATGCGAGTTCCTGCAATTCCCGAAATAGACCGTTTAACCCTAAACGGTGCGCAATCGGAACATAGATTTCCAGCGTTTCCGTAGCGATTCGGCGACGTTTTTCCGGCCGCATCACGCCCAGGGTACGCATGTTATGCAGTCGGTCGGCAAGCTTGACGAGGATGACGCGCACGTCCCGGCTCATCGCTAAAAGCATCTTGCGAAAACTTTCGGCCTGAGCGATTTCATTGGAAGAAAAGCTGATTTTGGCAAGCTTGCTGACGCCGTCGACAAGATCGGCAATTTGCACGCCGAAGCGTTGGACCATTTCGAATTTGCTCATGCCGGTGTCTTCTAAGACATCGTGCAAGAGACCGGCACAAATCGTATCGGCATCCATGTGCCATTGGGCCAGGATGGAGGCGACGGCCAAAGGATGGGTGATGTAGGGTTCCCCGGATTTGCGAAACTGTCCTAAGTGCGCTTCATCGGCGCACCGAAAAGCGTCTTTGACTTTTTCAATATCGGGTTTAGCTAGATAAATCGCACAGCGATCGAGTAGTTCTGCACTGGTAACGATCTTGGCCGGTTTTGCAACCGAAAAAAAGAGCGGCAAATCGGCTGAGTCGTTAAGCGCATTTTCAGCACGGTCTAAGTACGCAACGTCATAGTCCTCGTCGTTGTCGGAGGATTGATTCGGCGAAGAAGTTTTCCTCGTTGCTGTGTCCATGCTTGTCCTCGGTCGGGGTTTTTGACCCGAGGGCTTTCACTGGGTGTCTGATTTCTCGCGACACCGAAAAACGCCTGTTTTCAGGAGACGCGCTCAAGCATTTCTCGACCGATAAAGCCCTGTTCGATTTCGCGCAGAGCAATGACGGTGTACTTGTCCTTTGTATCAACCTTCGGGGCATGTCCTTGGGCGAGCATGCGCGCACGGTAGGTTGCGCAAAGAACCAGTTCGAAGCGGTTTGTCACCTTTTTCAGGCAATCTTCAACAGTAATACG
>DHJT01000079.1:0-12654 GCA_002404465.1 Sutterella sp. UBA4713
CGAAAGAATTTCATCGGGTTCAAGACCGAGCGCCGTCAGTTCGGCAAAAAGGGTCTCGATCTTTGCCTCCGGAAAGCGTTTGGCAAACGTTGCACTCTTAGCCGGTACATCGATAGTAAGAACGTTAAAGGTCGTGTCCTTGTCAAAAGCCGAGCGAAGCTTTCGGGCTGTTTCTTTGCTGTCAAGGGCATTAAGGCGTACTGAAAGCGGGGCCGATTCGCTTTCTGTTTCATTGACGGCATTGCCCGGAAAGCCGACTTTTTTCAGGTGCGCTAAAAGTAACTCAAGTGTGGCGCTGTCGCTTTGCGCGACAAAACGCATCGTGCGGTGCATCAGATCTGCGGCAACGGGTTTAAAGTCCGGATTCTTTTCAAAGTACGCTTCAATTTCGTGCTTTTCAACCGGACAATCCATTTGCGGAATGTGAATGAGAAAAGAGGACGGTTTCATGTCGTTTCCGAAAAGAAAAATCTGTTTCAGGATGCATTTAAAACCCTGTAGTAGCTTCAGAGTCAAGTACAATCGTTCAACTCAAGGAGGGCGTATGCGAATCGGAGAACTCGCCAAACGTTCGGGTGTTGCCGTCGAGACCATTCGTTTTTACGAAAAAGAAGGGTTATTGACACAGGCGCGACGCACGGAAAACAACTATCGCACGTATACCCAAGAGCATCTTCGGGAGCTCAATTTCATTCATCACTGTCGTACGCTCGATATGCCGCTGTCGGATGTCAAAACGCTTTTGGCGTGTGACGCAACCGATACGGAGCAAGCCACGCACGTACACGAACTCATCGCGCATCACGTGCGACTGGTCGATGAACGCATTGCCAAACTCAAGGCGCTCAAAGCCCACCTAATGGAGTTAGCGGCTCGCTGCTCGGGATCGCATGAGGGCAAACCGTGCGGAATTCTCGTGAGTTTGCAGGAAGACAGTGATAAGGCGCTTTCCCGGAGCCCCTCCGGAAAGGATTGAGAGATGGCTTTTTTAAAGGTTTTACTCGTCATTTTTCTTGTGGTTGTTCCGACGCTTTTTTTGTACGCCATCGGGCGACGCACGAAGCCGTGCCGATGCGCATTAAACGAAAAAAGCGGGTTCGGGGGAGCACTACTTGTTTTCCTTATCGGGCAGGTGGCCGTGACCGAATACCTTTTTTGGCAGGGTTACGTGGTCGCAACGAGCTTGCCGTGGGAAGACTTTTCCTCGGGATTAAATCGTTTTGCCGCATACGTTGCGGTCGGACCGTCCTTTATTCAGGCGTTGCTCGGGCTGGCTCTTTTATTTCTTTTGGTGGCAAAGCGCTCAAGAGCGTCGCTTGCCGGCGTGATTGTCCTGCTGTGGTTGATGGGACCGGTTGCCGTGCTTGTTGAAAGTTGGTACTTTCATCTTGCACTGACGGCATCGTTTCTTTTACCGATTTTCCTATGGGCGTTCGGGTGGACGGTGTATTTGGTGACGTCGTCTCGGGTTGCGTTAACGTACGGGACGCGGCGCGGATACCGGCTACCTGATTAAAACGAGACACGGTCCGGATCTAAGCCGGAAAAGCATGAAAGCGGAAGCGCATCGATCGCCGCCATTTCCCGAACGCTTAAGCGCAAGTTAAACACGTCGGCATACATCGGCAAGTCCGCCGGGTTCAAGGTCCGCGGCAGGACCGAAACGCCGTGTTGCAAACACCAACGCAAAGCCACTTGCGGGACACAAACCTTGTGGCGCTTGGCAATTTCTTCGAGTTGTGCATCGGGCATAACGTCGCGTCGCCCCGTCGGATTCCACGCCGTGACGTGAATGGACTGCTTTTGGCAAAACTGAACCGTCGATTTTTGCCAGTAACCCGGGTGAAATTCCAATTGGTTGACCATCGGAGGGACGCTGGCTCGTGCCAGAAGCGGCACGAGGTGATGTGTCAGAAAATTGCATACGCCGATGGCCCGGACGCGTCCGCTTGTGTACAGTTCCTCGAAAGCGCGCCAGGTTCCGGCATTGACGCTTTGCCAGGAAATCGGATCGCCGTGAGTTTCGGGCCAGTGGATTAGGTACAGATCCAGGTAGTCCGTATTCAGGTTTTTCAGCGTTTTTTCAAAAGCGGCCGTCACGGCCTGTCGGCTTCTGTCCGTTACCCACAGCTTGCTTGAGATAAAAAACGCGGACCGATCGATCCCGCTTTGGGAGATGACCGACCCCACAATCTGTTCATTGCCGTAGGCGCTGGCTGTATCAAAGCGTCGATAGCCCAGGCGAATTGCCTCGTTTAAAAGCGACCGGCCCTGTTGATTCGGTTGTAACTGGCGGGTTCCCAAACCCATGCAGGGAATAAAAACTTGATTGGATAATTTAAAACCGTCGGCAATGGTGGACATACAAACTCTCCGAAATGCCCTCGGATGCTAACGAAAGAGCGCGCGAAGTTCTTTGATAAGACGCAAGGGATTTCCTTGAAAGAAGAAAAGCGCCTTGCGTTCGCGTACTGTGACGTTAGGTTTTTTACGTGACAGGGCCCCGAGACGGTTCAGTTGCGGGACCGGAAAACTTCGTTTTAGCGTGCGCGTGTTTGACGACGCCGACGCAATTGATCTAAGAGCGCGGCGGCTCTCGGTGCTAAGGCGCCGGCCGTTACGCCGGCCGTGCGGTCTTGAACCGAAGCACTATGGAGCCAAACGGCTCCGAGTGTGGCCGTTACCAGATCGAAGCCTTGTGCAAAGAAGGCCCCGAGAATTCCGCTTAACGCATCGCCCGAGCCGGCGGTTGCAAGAGAGCCGTTGGCGACAGGATTAATCCACGTGCGCGAGCTGCGAAGAGAAATGACCGTCCCGGCGCCTTTTAAAACGGTAATGGCGCCGGTTTGAACGGATAATTCTCGGGCAGCCCCGATGCGATCGGCCAAAACCGCTCCCGTTGAGCGGTGCAGGAGTTCGGCGGCTTCTCCCGGATGCGGAGTGATGACGGTGTGTGCCTTGCGTGCTAGCAGCGCGTCTTGCAATGCCTGATCGCGGGCCAGAATACGAAGCGCATCGGCGTCGACGATAAGCGGAACGTCGGCCGCAACGGCATCTTTAAAGCGCGATAAAGCCCGATCGCTAAAGCCCATGCCGCAACCGACGATGTTACAGGTGGTTTTTGTTAAATCAACGGGTTGTGCCGCAAACATGAGTTCCGGGAAAAGCGGGTCGAAAACGGGGGCATCACGCGTCATGAGTTCACAGGTAACACGCCCGGCTCCGAGCATGAGGGCCGCTCGTGCGGCAAGAAAAGCCGCACCTACGGTCCCCGTATCGCCCCCGAGTACGGCGGCGTGACCGAACAGACCCTTGTGCGAATTTTTACTTCGCGTTTCCGTTAAGTGGACAAAATCGTCCGTGTCAACGAGCGCAAGGTGCGTTAAGGGTACCGAGACATCGAGTTCTTTGACGTGAACCGAACCGGCAGCATCGGCTCCGTCGTTCATGTAGCATCCGGCCTTCGGCGAAAAGAAGGAAACGGTCAGGTCGGCCCGGCATCCCTTGATGCCGCCGAACCAAAAACCGGTCATGGGATTGAGTCCGGAAGGAATGTCGACACAGACGTGCGTTGCTTGGCGTTCGTTAAACCAAAGGGAGGCATCTAAGAGATCGCCCGCAAGGGGGCCTCGGGCTCCCGTTCCGAGCAAGGCGTCGACAACCGTGTCGGCCTTGGGGGCATTGTACGGATCGGCGATTGTGGTGCCGCCCGCATTTTCCCAGGCTTTAAAAGCATTCAGAGCATCGTCGGCCTTCGGTTTTTCGCAACCGATCAGTGCACAGGTCACGCGAAAGCCGCGCGCAAGCAACATTCGGGCGGCCGTAAATCCGTCTCCGCCGTTATTGCCCGGTCCGCAGATAAAGACAACGTGACCGGCCGGCGGCGTGACCGAAGCGATTTCTTCCGCCAGAGCACTTCCGGCTCGCCTCATGAGTTCGCCTTGCCCTAGGGCGTGTGTCATGCGTTCTTCAAGGGTCTTGAGTTCGTCTAGATTTAAAATGGGTTGGCTCATGGCAGCTTCCGCAATGAAAATTCGGCCTCGTACTGTCCGAATCGGGAATCGACTCGGACGGCGTGCATTGTAAAGCCTCGCAGGCACGGTTAAAAATCCGTGTTTGTTTGTGCTGACCGCCCTTTGTTCGGCGGTAAAAAATACATCGGGTTCGTCGCGGCTTTATCGCCCAAGTTGCCTGTAAAATGGTTGCATTGAACGAGACGACATTGCCGGACGGGGGATGCTCGTCTTTTGAGTCATTGAGATAAGGGAAGCGATTATGATTTTGGAATTTTCCGGCCCCGGTGCCTTAAGTGCGTTCCGTTCCGAACGTGTTCTTGACGAGTTAAAAGCCTTCTTGCCGGGCGCACATGCCGTCGGCGCGCATTACGTACATTACGTCTTAACGCAAAAGCCTTTAACGGATAAAGAAAAAACGCGCCTTGCCGATTTGCTCGATTACGGCGAACAAACGCCGAGTGTCCGAGCGGATGTATCCGTCCTTGTCGCTCCGCGTTGCGGAACCATCAGTCCCTGGTCGAGCAAGGCGACCGATATTGCGCACAATACGGGTCTTGCGAACGTTGTTCGCATTGAGCGTGCCGTGGTCTACGAAATTGCATTGGAAGACGGGGTACGGATTGGCAAAGAGCAAATGCAGGCGCTTTATGCGCTGTTGTGCGATCGCATGACACAGACCGTGCTTGACCCGAAAGAGGCGGCCGAGGCAATTTTTGCCGATACGGCAAGTCGCCCCATGACCTCGGTCGATATTTTGTCGGGCGGACGTGCGGCACTGTGCAAGGCCAATACCGAGATGGGACTGGCACTTTCGGACGATGAAATCGACTATCTTGTCGGTGCATTTGCTACGCAAAAGCGCAATCCGACCGATGTCGAATTGATGATGTTCGCACAGGCCAATTCCGAACATTGCCGACACAAAATTTTTAATGCTGAATTTACGATTGACGGCGTCAAGCAACCCAAAACGCTCTTTCAGATGATCCGCGAGACGCATAAGGCGGCCCCTCAGGGAACGATTGTCGCGTATTCGGACAATGCGGCGATTCTCGAAGGTTCGACCGTTGCCCGTCTTTACCCGCGTCCGGACGAAAGCGATCTTTTCGGCGCAACCTATGTCGAACGCCTGGAGACCACGGATACGGTCTTTAAAGTGGAAACACACAATCACCCGACGGCCATTTGCCCGTTTCCGGGCGCTGCAACGGGGTCGGGCGGTGAAATCCGCGATGAAGGCGCCACCGGACGCGGTGCGCGTCCCAAGGCCGGTTTGTGCGGGTTTTCGGTTTCGGCTCTGCATATTCCCGGCCACGAACAAAGTTGGGAAAACGACCGGGATACGACGCGGGAAATCGACGGGCAATCCGATACCGTGTACGGTGCGCCTTCGCGCATCGCCTCGGCCTTGTCGATTATGACGCAAGGCCCGATCGGCGCGGCATCTTTTAATAACGAATTCGGTCGTCCGAATATTCTCGGGTATTTCCGCGCCTTTGAAGCCAACATCGGCAACGTGCGGTACGGGTATCACAAGCCCATTATGCTCGCGGGCGGTATCGGCAACATTCGTGCCGACCAAACGAACAAACACACGCTCAAACCCGGAACCCTGATGATTGTGCTCGGAGGGCCCGGAATGCGGATCGGTTTAGGGGGCGGTGCGGCAAGCTCCATGGCCTCGGGCGCCAACGCCGAAGATCTGGATTTTGACAGCGTTCAGCGCGGCAATCCGGAAATGCAGCGCCGCGCGCAGGAAGTGATCGATCGATGCTGGGCTGCCGGTGCCTTAAACCCGATTCTCGCGATTCACGATATCGGGGCCGGTGGTCTTTCCAATGCCATGCCCGAATTGGCGGATCTTTCCGGTCACGGGGCACGTCTTTCGCTTGAGGCTGTTCCCGTTTTGGAAAAGGGGATGAGCCCCTTGGAGATTTGGAGTAACGAAAGTCAGGAGCGCTACGCGCTTGCCGTCGCCCCCGAAGACCTTTCTCGGTTCGATGCGATTTGCCGACGCGAGCGGTGTCCGTATGCGGTTTTAGGCACCGTGAGCGACGACAATATGTTGATTGTCGAAGGGCGTAAGGGGGAGATGCGTGCGGTCCAAATGCCCATGGACGTTCTTTTAGGTAAACCCCCGAAGATGCATCGCGATGTGCGAAGCCGCATCGGACGCCTGTCTTCCTTTGATGCACGCGAGGTGGGTTTAACAGAGGCCTTAAGAGACGTTTTGCGCCATCCGACGGTTGCCAATAAGAGTTTTTTGGTGACCATTGCCGACCGAACGGTCGGAGGCCTTGTTGCACGCGATCCGATGGTCGGACCCTGGCAGGTCCCGGTGGCCGATTGTGCCGTGACGACACTGAATTACTCGGGATTTAAGGGTGAGGCGATGGCTATCGGGGAGCGCACGCCTTTGGCTGTGATCGATTCGGCTGCGGCCTCGCGTATGGCCATTGCCGAGGCCGTCACGAACATCGCTGCCGCGGACGTCAATCTTGCCACTGTCAAGCTTTCGGCTAACTGGATGGCCGCTTGCGGCGTGGATGGGGAAGATGCCAAGCTTTATGCCGCCGTGAAAGCCGCTCGCGATTTGTGTCTGAATCTGGGAATTTCCATCCCGGTCGGCAAAGATTCCTGCTCGATGCGTACGACTTGGAAGGACGGCGTTACGGATAAATCCGTCACAAGCCCCGTCTCACTGGTTGTCTCGGCCGCCGGCCCCGTTTCGGACGTGCGCCTGACGGTAACGCCCGAGCTCAAAGGGACGGCCAGTCGCTTGATTGCCTTTGATTTCGGAGCGAAAAAGTGTCGTATGGGCGGATCGATTCTGGCGCAAGTCTTACAAAACTTCGGATCGGTTGCGCCGGACTTTACCGACACGGAAGCCTTAAAGAACTTCGTGCGCCTTGTGCGGGGGCTTGCTGATGAAGGCATTCTTCTGGCCTACCATGATCGAAGCGACGGAGGCCTTGCGACAACGCTTTGCGAAATGATGTTCGCTTCCCACAAGGGGGTTCGTGTGAGCCTGGATGCCTTGGCCGAGGGGGACGTACATGACGAGGAGGCCTTGTCAATTCTCTTTAACGAAGAGATCGGCGCGGTCCTTCAGGTGCGCGAAGAGTCGGCGGCCGATGTGGCCTCAAGAGCCGAGTCGTTGGGACTGACGCGCTATTACGCTCCGATCGGTACGGTGACCGACAAAGACAGCCTTGAAATCGAAGCGGCCGGAAAGGTTCTGATTTCGATTCCGCGCGTGCATCTGATGCGCGACTGGTCGGAAGTGACGCACCAGATGGCGCGTTTAAGAGACAATCCGGAGTGTGCCGACAGCGAATTTGCCGTAACGACCGGACAAAAAGCCCCCGGGCTTTTTGTCAAAACCACCTTTAATGTGCACGAGCGCATCGCCGCGCCTTTCGTGCACTCGAGTGACGCTCGACCGGTTGTTGCCGTTTTGCGCGAAGAGGGTGTGAATTCGCAAAACGAGATGGCTGCAGCCTTTTATCGTGTCGGTTTTACCGTTCGGGATTTGCACATGACGGACCTGTTGGAGGGTCGGGCGGATTTAAAAGACGTTTGCGGTCTTGCAGCAGCCGGCGGTTTTTCGTACGGCGATGTTCTCGGGGCCGGCGGCGGATGGGCCAAAACCATCCTTTTGAACGAACGATTGACCGACATGTTCCGCACGTTCTTCGAACGCGCCGATACCTTTACGCTCGGTGTGTGTAACGGGTGCCAGATGATGAGCCACTTAAAGGATCTGATTCCGGGCGCCGAGCATTGGCCGCGTTTTGTGACCAATCGATCCGAACAGTTCGAAGGGCGGTTAAGTCAGGTTCGCATTGAGCCGTCGCCTTCGATTTTCTTTCAGGGTATGGCCGGCAGTGCCCTTCCGATCGTGACCTCACACGGCGAGGGGCGCGTCCTTTGGCGCTACCCGGAAGATGCGACTCAGGCTTACGTTGCGGCCCGGTATGTGGACGCTCAGGGACTGCCCACCCAGGTCTACCCGATGAATCCGAACGGCTCACCCGAGGGTGTAACGTCGTTGACAACGCGTGACGGACGCGCAACGATCATCATGCCGCATCCGGAGCGCAGCGTGCGCGTTGCCACGCTTTCCTGGTATGCCGACTCGCGTGATGAATATACCGGCTGGATGCGAGCTTTTGAAAATGCCCGCCTCTGGGTCGGTTAATTGACGGGGGCGAGAATGACGCTTTCCGTTTACGGCGCTTTTGTCCTTGCAAGCGTCTTGCTGGCGTTTGCACCGGGGCCGGACAATATGTTCGTCCTGGTGCAGTCGGCCGTGCACGGCGTGAAAAAAGGGCTTTTTACCGTCGCAGGTTTATCCGTCGGTGTTGCGCTTCAGACCGTGGCGGCGGCTTTGGGGGTTGCGGCCGTTGTGGCCGCGTCGCCTTCGCTTTTTTGGGCGATTCGCATCCTCGGGGCGCTCTATTTAATGTACTTGGCAGCGATGAGTTGGAGACACCCGAGCGCCGGCTCAACGGGGGCCACGAAGGAAACGGCCGATTGGGTGCTCTTTCGGCGCGGCATCCTCATGAATGTCACGAATCCGAAGGTACAGATTTTCTTTTTGGCGTTTTTTCCTCAGTTTGTCACACGCGGGGCCGATTCGATGCAAACGGCCTGCGAGATGACGCTTTTGGGCGTCACGTTTATGGTTGTGACGCTCCTGGTGTTTTCCTTCATTGCGCTGTGTGCCGGGTCGATTGCCGAAAAACTGCGAACGCCGCGCGTGCAGTTTTATTTAAACCGAACGGCTGCCGTCATCTTTGCTTTGCTTGCCGCGGCAACGCTGTGTTCCTGAAGCTTCTCGGGCGTTGTGACGTGCACGCCGAATCGGCGCATCTTTTTCGCAAGTTTCAGTAGGTGTTTGTCGCGCGTTATGAGCGGGCAGGCGCATTGGGTCGCAAGATTCAAAAATTTTTGATCGTTGACATCCTTGCACCGAACGGGGCAAAGGTCCTCTCGATCGCTTTCCCTGCACGAAAGCGATAGGTAGGATAGGACGATTGCCTGTATTTGCTCCGGAGTTTGAAGAAACGGAGCGCGCAGGAGAACGTCAATGAGTTCCGCGAGTGTTTCCCTTGAGATGACGGCGAGGAAGGCCTTAGAAGCGAGCGCCTGCTTTAAATCGCCAACGCGCGCATCGCCCCAATAAAATAGGTCGAGCACGATGTTGGTGTCTAACACGAGCCGCGCCGACACGGGTACTTTTCGTGCTTCGGTAAGCGGGGCCGTAAGGTCTGCCAGACTCTTGATCAGCGAGTTTTCCGTCAGGCGAGGATCCATTTGTAAAAAAATGTGCGTTGAGGCCTTGAAAACTGAAATCGGAAAGTAAGCGATTTATAATAAACCAATTACAGCAAGGCACGATGTGCAATTGCTTTTCGTGCCTTGGATGAAAGTTTTTTCGGAGAGGAAAAGAGAAAATGGTCTTGAATCAAACCACCAAATACGGTCTTATTTTTGCCGGCGGTCTTATTCTCGGTGCTTTAGGTGCCGTTGCGATTGCTAAAGGAAAAAAAGCCGGCGGTCTTAAGCCTCTGGCAAGTTCCATTCTTTCTGCCGGTCTTGATGTCAAAGACAAGGTGATGACCGGCATTGACGGCGTACGGGAGGAATTGGCCGACGTTGTTGCCGAAGCACAGGTCAAGTCCCAGATGCGTCGCGAATCCCAAGAGGAAGCCGAGGCGGCAACCGTTCTTGAGGCCAAGCCCGTTAAGAAAACGCGTCGCGTTGCCAAGGCCAAGAAGGCGGCGTAATCAGAGGTTGTGTATTTGCCGGAAAGACCTGAAGGACTGCGCGACGAATTGTTGCGTCGCCTTCGGGTTTTTTCGTTTGGATTGACACAACGGCATTTTGTTTGCCCAAATGGTTTGGTTAAAATCATATGAAGTTTGATCTTGCTCACAGTATCGGCAACCGTGTGCGTTATCGCACTAAGGATACGATGAGCCGGGAAACGGCTCGCGTCATTACCGAAGAACTCTCACGCATTCCCGATCTTAAAGGGATTCGCGTCAACCCGTCGACAGGAAGCGTTCTGGCTTTTTGGGAAAGCCAGGAGGCGCATCAGGCGCTTTTGGCTTATTTGCAGTCGCTCCGAAGTCATCCGATTGCCGTTCGCCGTTTACGCGCCAAGAAGGTCCCGAGCGTGAAAACGCAAACGAAGGTCGTCGCCCGGAAAACCGAAAAATCCTTGACTCGGGTAGCTCGAAGCATCGGAGATCTTTTCGCGCGCGCTTTTTCGGGAATGCCCGTTGTTGAGGCCGTCAGTCGCCCCTTTATGACGCAAGAGGAAATTGCCCGAAAGGAAGAATCGTCGGACCTGGATTTTTCTCCCGTGGCACGCTGGGTTCTGTTGCGTTCGGCTTTGCCCCTTTTAGTCAATACCGCCAATGTCTTTTTAGGCGCCTTCCCGTATTTTTTCAAGGGTGTGAAAAACCTATTGCACGGAAAGCTCAACGTCGAAGTGCTTGATGCGTCGGCCATCGGCATGTCGCTTTTACTACGCGATTTTAGGACGGCAAGTCTGGTGATTTTGCTTTTGGGTATGGGCGAGATGCTCGAACGGTATACGAGAAAAAAGTCACTTTCCAGTCTTGCCGATCAGCTCGCGCTTAAAGTCGATCGCGTCTGGGTTCGCGACGGACATTCGGTCAAAGAAAAGCCGCTTTCACAAGTTAAAGCCACCGACATTATTGTCGTTCGGACCGGAAACACGATACCCGTGGACGGCACGGTCGTTGCCGGCAACGCGGCCGTCAATCAGGCGACGATGACAGGCGAACCTCTTGCCGTACATCGGGAGAAAGGCGGATCGGTTTTTGCCGGAACCGTGGTCGAAGACGGTGAAATCGATGTTCGTCCGACAAAGATGGGGGACGGTACGCGCCTGAATCAAATCGTTCAGTTCATCGAAACATCGGAAAAGAGCAAGGCCGGAATTCAAGGTAAAGCCGAGCGTCTGGCCGATGCCGTCGTGCCTTTTAACTTTGCCTTAGCCGGTCTTGTTTTCCTTGTCACACGGAGTCTTGCGCGTGCGGCCTCGGTTCTGATGGTCGATTACTCGTGCGCATTGCGCCTGGCAACGCCCCTTGCGATTCTCACGGCGATGAAACAGGGTACGCATACGGGCGTGCTTGTCAAAGGCGGTCGGTATCTGGAGGCCTTATCTGAAGTCGATACCGTTGTTTTGGATAAGACGGGAACGTTAACGCAGGCATCGCCCAAACTTTCCGACGTCGTTTCGCTCGATCCTGAGCGCACGCAGGATGAAGTTTTGGCCTTGGCGGCGTGTTTGGAAGAGCATTTCCCGCACCCGGCCTCGCGCGCCGTCGTGCGAGCGGCGCAAGAAAGAGGACTGAATCACTTTACCGAAGAGCACGACTCGAGCGTCAAGTACGTTGTAGCGCACGGCATTTGCTCGTCGGTGGACGGAGAAAAAGTCATCATCGGTTCGCGTCACTTCGTCGAAGAAGATGAAAAGGTTGACGTGTCGGCCGCGTCCGAACACGTCGAGCGCCTGGCAGAACAAGGCAAATCCGTTCTTTACATGGCCTTGGGCGGAAAACTTGTCGGCATTCTCGGCATTGTCGATCCCCTGCGGCCCGAGTCGCGTGAAGTTATCGCGCAGTTGCGGCGTCGCGGTATCCGTCGCATTGTCATGCTCACGGGGGATGATGCCAGGACGGCCAAGAACGTGGCTCGAGCCCTGGGCATTCAGGAGTTCCGTGCTCAAGTTCTTCCGACCGATAAAGCCGGCCACATCCAAGCTTTAAAAAAGGAAGGATGCAAAGTGTTGATGATCGGCGACGGCGTGAACGACAGCCCGGCCTTGTCGTGTGCCGATGTCGGTGCAACGCTTAAAGAAGGGAGTGATATTGCTCAGGAAGTGGCCGATGTCGTCCTGATGAACAATAGCCTTTCGGATTTGCCGTATGCCATCGATTTGGGACGCGCGACGATGCGACGGATCAAGGAGGACTTTGCCGTTTCCGTCGGACTTAATACCGGCTTTTTAGCCGGAGGTTTAACCGGGGCTTTAACCCCGGCAACCGGTGCCGTCCTTCACAACATGACGACAATCGGCGTGTGTCTGAACGCGATGCGTCCGCCGCTTGACGGTCATGCGACCGACAAACATTGGATTGCCGAGGCCGCCAGCTTCCTGGCTTCCTGTTCGGAGCCGTCCGACGGAAAAAGAGCGGCGGAAAAGTTGCTTGAAGCTGCGGATATGAAGGAAAAAGCATGATTGATCCCGTTCTTCCCTTTGTTCGTTCGTACGTTCCGGGGCGTTTGCGACTGCGTCATCCGGGTTTGGTCGGCTTGGAGGATCAAGAGATTCAGGCACTAACGCAGACCGTTAAATCGGCTCCGGGAANNGGCTTGTCGGCTTAGATCAACAAGAGGCACTGGCGCTGACGCAAACCGTCAAGTCGGCGCCGGGAATTACCGATTGCGTGATCAATTCCCGCGTCGGCAGTCTGTTGTTAACATGGGACGCAGAAAAGCTCTCGGAAAAGGACTTGTTGGGGTATTTGGAATTTTGGTCGGCCTTTTTGCCTGACAAGGCCTTTGAGGGAGCGTCACAATCGGAAGACTCCGG
>DHJT01000079.1:12703-18016 GCA_002404465.1 Sutterella sp. UBA4713
ACTTTTTTGGATAAACTGCAGGTGCTTTTATCCGGCAAAGGCTCTCCTGCCAAGCGTCGGCGGCAATTGGAAAATCGGCTTACGGCCGTTTTGGCTGTTGCGACGCTTGCCTCTCTTTTTAGAGGCGCTTCGCTTCATGCAAAAATCGGTTCTGCCTTTTTTGCAGTCCTTGCCTGGCATGTATGGAAGCGCCGTCGTACTTTTTAAGATACTCGGGAAAGACCCATGAAGTGGATGAAGACTCTGGTTCTTGTCATTGTGACAATTGCGGCGGCAAGCGTTCTTGTTGTTGCGGTCAGTGCGGCGCTTTCGATGGCAGCTCTCTGTTTGATTGCGCTCTTAACGGCTTATGTCGTCAGCCCCGAAGATATCAAAGCCGTTTATCGGACCTTAAGCGGAAAAATGGATACTTGGATTAAGAGCCTATCTGACATGACGCAGGCTCTGGCTGGGGCTATCCGTGAAGCTGCTGCGTTTGCCAGGGAAGCCTCTCAAGGTACTGCCGCTTCTGGGACGGCGGATGCCAAGACGCAGATGCCCGAACGGAAAAAAAGTGGGCGTACCAAGACCGGAGCTCAGGGAAGGTCCTGAGAAAGATCGAAAATCGAGTAGTCCTGGTCGGGCCAAGTAATTTTCCGTTTATTGATTAAACATAATGCCGAATCGCCTGTGTATTTCTCGACGCTGATTTGCGTCGTGTTCTTGACGTTGCTTGACGTACCAATCGATAAAAAGTTGCATGCGCTTTAGCCGCGAAGATGTGCGTGTTACGGCCGCATAGTTCTCCAAAACCGGAGGATGCCAAGTTTTAAATACGGGAACAAGTGTCCCTTCAATGAGTTCTTTGTAGCAATGGTGCAAGGGAATGTCCAGCGCAATTCCACCTCCTTCGATTACGGCGGATTTGACTGAAAGAATATTGTTGAAGCGGATGACACTTTTCCAGTTAAAGCGCCGCCGATTACCTGCGTATTCTAAATATTCGACATGTTCTCGCTGGCGACCGCAGAATTCGATACCGGCAAAATTAATGAGTTCTTCCGGTGATTCGGGGGTACCGTGTTTGGCAATGTACCCCGGAGAGGCGCAAGAGATAAACGTTGCGGTTGAAACCCAGTATTCGACAAGGTGAGGAAAAGAAACCGGCCCATAGTAAAACATGATGTCCGTTTGCCCCATTAGGTAGTCTTCCGGCACATTGGCTGTCGTGACGTCGAAACTGATTCTCGGATACAACTTCTGAAATTCGATGATGTTCGGAACAATCTGCAGTTGCATAAAACCGGGCATGGCGCCCAGACGGATGCGTCCTTCCGGCTTGTCCTCGATGATTTTCAAGCTACCGATTGTGCGTCTGAATTGCACTACGACGGGCATTAGGCGCTCTTTCAGATCCAAGGCAAACTGTGTTGCCCAGATGTTTTTGCCTTGACGTATGAGCAAAGGAACTCCGACATCGTCCTCAAGTTGAGCAATACGTCGAGAAAGAGAGCTTCGTTCCAAGCGGTGTTTATCTGCGACCTGGCTGATAGAGCCACAATCGAGCACCTCGAAAAAAAGCTCCCAGGTGGCCAAGTGCGAAAGTCTGTCCTGAAGTTGGTTAGATGGTTGCATCGTCGTCAAAAACTCTTTTGATCACTTTCGTACACACAGTTGCGTGAGAAAAAGGCACACCTGCGTTGCAATCGAAATTCTTTACGGAGTCAGTCTAAACGCGAGAGAGAAGACGGTCCAAATTTTCTTGCACGCTCTTGCGTGGATAAATAGCACGAAGAGAAAAAAATTCCTCCCTACATTCCGATTTCGGAAAAGCGAATTTCCGTTTTTTATAAAAAACACAAGGAGGAATTACATGTTGATATGGCTTTCCTTGGCAATCGTTGTTTTAACGTTTGCCTTGATTATTAAAAAATACGAGACGCGTCTCGTGCTTTCAATCTCAGGTCTTGCAATGGCTCTTTTAGGCGGTAACGTCGGATTTGCCGTTACAGAATTTGTTAAAACAATGACAGGTAGCGTCGTTCCGACTATTTGTACGGTGCTCGGGTTTTCGTACGTTATGGCCTATACGAAGTGCTCGGATCACTTAGTTGTATTTTTAACGAATTGTCTGAAAAAGGTACCGTTCGTCATTATCCCGGCAACGGTTGTCGTTACATGGCTTTTGAGTATTGCCCTTCCATCGGCAGCTGGAATCGCTGCGGCCGTCGGTGCCTTACTGATTCCGACGCTTTTGGCTATGGGAGTTAAACCTGCGATGGCCGCATCGGCCGTTTACCTCGGGACATGGGGAAATGTTATTTCTCCTGGTATGGCGTTAAATCCGCTTTTGGCCGATATCGCTCAGTGCGATGTGATGACCGTGATTGCGCGAATTGTTCCCAGCTCTTTTATGGGGCTCGCAGCGGCGACGATTGCGTTAACGGCCATCTGTGCGATTTTCAAGGAAGGCGTGGGATCAACACGACCTTCAGGTAAGGAAGTGACAAGCCCGGACTTTCACGTCAATTACTTGTATGCTCTTATCCCCGTTATTCCGCTGGTTATTTTGATTCTCGGTTCAAAGCAGGTGGCTTTGATTCCCTATATCGGGGTCCCTGAATCGATGCTTATCGGAACGGTTCTCGGAATGATTGTCACGCGAACGAATTTTGCCGAGGCTGTCAAGAAATTCTTCAAAGGTACAGGTGACGGCTACTGTGATGTTATTGGTTTGATGTGTGCGGCGGCAATGTTTTGCGGTGGTATGAAGGTTATCGGATTAACGGGGTTCCTTGTCGAAGTGATGAAGAATTCGCAAGCACTCGCTCAGCTTACGGCAGCGGCAGGCCCCTTTGCGATGGCTATGGTTTCTGGGTCAGGAAATGCGGCCTCGCTTGCTTTTTACGGATCGGTTGTGCCGCATGCGCCAGCGATGGGATATGGGATTATCGAGCTCGGATCGGTTGCTCAGATTGCGGCCGGCCTCGGCCGCACGATGTCTCCTGTCGCAGCGGCGACAATCATTTGTGCGAAGTTTGCCGGCATCAGTCCGATGGAAATCGCCAAGCGCAATGCCGTTCCGACACTCGCAGCGCTCGCAGTCATCACGTTGGTGTTACTGTAAGTGGGAGGATGGCATGTATTTGGCTCATATGTGTTGGCAGCAAGCAGGAAATGTGTTTAAAGCCCCCGAAACTGTTATCGTGATTCCTGTTGGCTCGACCGAACAGCACGGATGCATCGGTCCGCTTGGTACCGATTGGATGGTCCCGGAAGAATTTGCTCGGCGTATTGAAATGCAAAAGGGAGTGGTTGTGGCTCCGACCGTGTGTTACGGGGTAGCTCCACAGCATATCAACTTTCCAGGTACGGTCGATATCGGTCTGGAAACGATGATGATCCTGATTGAGAGGATGCTTCTTTGCTGGCATCGGCACGGGGCGCGACGCTTTGTGTTCATCAACGGACACGGAGGGAATGATCCTGCTTTTGATCGAGCAGGCCTGAAAATTTATCGTATGGGGGGATTGGTCTCAGTCATCGACTGGTGGTCAATTGCGCCGCAACTCAATAAAGAGTGGGTGACCGGACACGGTGACGCCCAGGAGATTTCGGCGATGATGGCTATTAAGCCAGAAATAATTCATCGCGAATTTTTAAAGGAAAATTTTGTTCCTCCGTTAACGCCTGAAGTCGTGCCCTTTCATATGAATCGAGCGCACTTTCGTGGCGCAACGGTTCGAATTGTGCGTGACGTTCTTGCAACGTGTTCGACAGGTGGTTTCGGTGGAAAGACTGCCGAGTGTGCTTCTGAACAATGGGGTAAGGCCATGCTTGATGCGATGACGGACTGGATCGGTGCTTTTATCACGGAATTTCAAAAGACAGAGCTTCCGAAAGACAATCCCGAGATGTACTCCATTTAATTTGTTATAGAACGCATTTATGGCGTTGTCGGGAGACAATCCCCTGCAGTTTCCTTTACATCGATAAAGGTTTTTCAGAGAGGATAAAAAAACCTGCCGGATTTACACCACGGCAGGTTTTCGAAACAGTACAAAAGCGATCGGACCGATTAGATCAGATTCTTAACGAGTTCGGCTTCGTGCTTTAACTCGCCGACCGTAACGTCCAGTTTGCTCTGACTGAATTCGTCAAAGGGCAAATCCTTGACGATTTCATATCCGCCCTTGCCGTCGCAGATAACGGGCATACCGCAAACGATGCCTTCGGGAACGCCGTACGAACCGTCACTCGGGACACCCATGGAAACCCACTCGCCGTTCGTGCCGAGGAACCAATCGCGCATGTGGTCGATGGCAGCCGAAGCAGCGGAAGCTGCTGAGCTTGCGCCACGAGCTTCGATGACGGCGGCACCGCGCTTGCCGATTGTCGGCAGATAGGTGTCACGATACCAGGCCTGGTCGATGCATTCGGTTGCCGGCTTGCCGTCGATGGTGGCAAAGCGGATGTCCGAGTACATGGAAGGCGCGTGGTTGCCCCAAACGCAAACTTTCTTAATCGAGCTGACGGGCTTGCCGGTCTTAGCCGCAAGCTGAGCGAGCGAACGGTTGTGGTCCAAACGCAGCATTGCCGAGAAACACTTGGGCGAGAGACTCGGAGCAGACTTCATGGCGATGTAGCAGTTCGTGTTGCAGGGGTTCCCGACAACAAGAACGTGGACATTGCGGCTGGCGACTTCGTCAAGAGCTTTGCCCTGGACAGTGAAGATTTCACCGTTCGCGGCAAGCAAATCCGCGCGTTCCATTCCCTTGGAGCGCGGACGAGAGCCGATGAGGAATGCCGCATCGGCATCTTTGAAGGCAACCTTCGGATCGGTTGTCAAAACCGTGCCGGCCAGTGTCGGGAAAGCGCAATCCATCAATTCCATTTCCAACCCGTTGAGTTTTTGCATGGATTCGGGCGATTCACGCTCGAGAAGTTGCAAAATCACAGGCTGGTCCTTACCGAAAAGGTCGCCAGCGGCAATACGGAAGATAATGGCGTAGCCGATGTGTCCGGCAGCTCCTGTCACAGCAACACGAATGGGTGCTTTCATTTTTATTACTCCTAATAGAACCGAAAATTGGCGACCGAGTCAACAAACACGACTCAATCGCAGACACTGTAAAAATACGTTCCGACGATTCATTCAATCGGTATGTATCCTAAGGTCGCTATTTTAGGGCCTTTAGGGCAAAGTAGAGATCGGATGAAAGTAAATTTTTGTTTCCTTTGACCGAACGTAAATGGGTTCCTTTGTTTTAAGGGGGGCGATAGAAAAGGCTTTGTTTTCAAAGAAATAAAACAGCCTCTTTGAAAAATCCGAGG
>DHJT01000061.1 GCA_002404465.1 Sutterella sp. UBA4713
TGATATGAGTATCGGGGCAACTCTTTGATATTTAAAGCTTTTTTCGTCTCTTAAACACAACACATCAGGCAAGACGTCATCTAAAATCCTTTCTTCTGCCTATAACTTGTGCTAGGAAAGATGTATTTGCCCTATCGCCATTGCGGTAAGGTAAAAAAGCGGAGAAAGCCGCCTTTTCCGCTTCCCTTCTTAAAAAAGCGGAAAGGAATTCTGACAACGAAAGCCTTCGTGCGTTGCTGCTCGGAGCGCTGATTGAAAGCGATTTTCTCCGGGAGCCTGATTGATAGGGAACTCAAAAAATTTCCACACAGAATAGCGACAGAGGATTCCGAAAGAGCGACTAAAATCGGAGATACTTTCGGAGAAAAAACGCATGCAAACGATTCTTCTACACAGCTGTTGCGCCCCGTGTTCGGCGGCGGTTTTGGAGTGGCTCCTCACGCATGAGTATCAGCCGACGGTGTATTTCTTTAATCCGAATATTGCGCCCCTTGCCGAATACGAAAAACGCAAAGCAGAACTCGTGCGCCATTGCCGCAAGCTCGGGGTTTGCTTTATCGACGGCGACTACAATCACCCGGACTGGCTTGATGCCGTCGCAGGCCTTGAGAATGAACCGGAACGCGGGCACCGGTGCGACGTGTGTTTTTATTTACGACTAAAGGAAGCCGCTCGAAAGTGTGCCGAACTTGAGATTCCCGTTTTTACGACAACCCTCGCTTCAAGCCGCTGGAAGTCACTCGAACAAGTAAACGAAGCAGGCATCAGAGCCGCCGGTCAATTCGGCGTTCGTTACTGGGATAAAAACTGGCGCAAAGACGGTCTTCAGGAAAGGCGCGGCCTGCTTCTTAAAACCTACGGCTTTTACAACCAGACCTGGTGCGGGTGTGAATTTTCAAAGCGCGATGCCGATATTCACCGCGCTTTGCACCTGAATCAAAATAAAAACGGCGTTTAACGCATCGCCTCCGGCATCACAAGACTTCGCACGTCAATACGCATTTTGGTGCGCAGCAGGCCGTTTTCAATGAGAAAGCGCTTGTCTTCCTCCATCCCGCGAATGTCGTCTTCGGTTAGAACATCGTAAAAAGACGACCAATCAAAAAGCTTTTGCGCTACCTCTAGATTGACACCTTGGGCTTTTGCCCCCATTGCAAGCGCTTTTTCTTTGTTTTCGTTAATCCAAGCGTGCGCCTTTCTGTGTACGGTAACGACACGATGCACGATATCGGGGTACTTTTCAACGTAGTCACGGCGCGCCACCATCACAAGATTGGGCTTAACGAGCCCCTCGGCCGTCGTGATAGTTTTCATACCGGCGTCATTGGCTTTAATGACAAGACCGGCGGCTAAAAGTGCTGCATCGACCGAATCGCCGACAAGGGCCGCGTAGGCCTTCGGCGGATCCATGCTCACGAACTTGACGTCTTGCATCGTCATCCCCTCTTTTTTAAGGGCGGCCACAAGCATCTGATGCAAAACCGTGCCGCGGGGACCGGCAATCGTTTTCCCCTTAAGATCCTTAACGGAAAAATCCGCCCCCTTTTTTCCCACGAGCGCAAAAACGTGATCCGGGTGTGCGGCCCCCGTTGTAATCACAAGATCGTTGCCCACGCCGACGGCAAGTAAAAGCGACGCGGTGTTCATGACGGCGGAAACATCCAAGGCGCCCGCTGCCAGAGCCTGAGCCTGCTTGGCCCCCGAATTAATCTCATGCCAAATCACTTTCACGTCCGAGCCGGCAAATTCATTTTCAAGCATCCGATTTTCCTTCATCACGATGTTTTGCAGGTTAAACGGGGACTTGACGTAACAGATATTTAAATCCGTTGCCGTTGCCGTCATCGAGGCAACGGACAAAACGGTTGCCGAAAAGAGCGAAGATAAAAAGGCTTTGACTTTCATAAAAACTCCGTTGATGCTTTAAGTCTTAAGAAAAACTGTCACCGAGAATCCGAGCGTAGATTTCAGAGCGCAAGGCAATGATTTCCTCGGATGTTTCGTGTCGAGGACGCGGGCTTGTCACATGCCACGTTTTGCAAAGCGTTCCGCCCTCAAGAAGAACGATGCGGTCAGCCAACATCAGGGCTTCTGCCACATCGTGCGTTACAAGAAAGACGCCCGAATGCGTCTGTGAGAGGATGCGTGTGAGTTCGCGCTGCATGAGCCTACGCGTTAAGGCATCCAAAGCACCGAAGGGTTCATCGAGAAGCAAGACTTCGGGCTTAGCTGCCAAAGCGCGCGCCAGAGCCACGCGTTGCGCCATGCCGCCCGATAGTTCCGACGGGTTCCTGTCTTGTGAGGATTCCATGCGCGTTAAGCGCAGAACATCGGTCACGGCCTGATTGACCGCCGATGCGTTTTTTTCGTGTAAAAGCGCCAGGGCCACATTCTCGCGCACGCTCTTCCAAGGCAAAAGACGCGGCTCTTGAAACACAATACCGAAGCGGCAATGCGGCCCGTAGGTAATCGTCCCGGCATCGGGCACTTCGAGCCCCGCAAGCAGTCTTAAAAGCGTTGTTTTCCCGCAGCCGCTTTGCCCGAGAACGGCAAGGACCTCGCCGGCATTGAGCGTGACATTTAAATCCTTGACGGGCGTAATAAAGCCCTCGCCCTTACGAAAGGATTTGGTTAATCCCTGAACGGTTATAAACGGTGTCGTTACTTGAGCCATGTCATCGCCTTTGCCTGGAGCTCACCGCCCCAAGGAGAAATCTTCGAAGCAAGCGCAACAAACACCGTATCGGCCAAGATGCCTAAAAGAGCAATCGAGAAAATACCGACAAGCATTTCGTCCGTGCGCCCGAGTTCGGCCGCGTCTTGAATAAGCCACCCGAGCCCCGAGGCCGCTGCAATAAGTTCCGCACCGATCAGTGCCCGCCAGGCAAAGCCGAATCCTAAGCGCATGCACGTAATGACAGAGGGTAGCGTCTGCGGGACAATGACGTGACGAAACGTCTCTTGCGGCGTGAGTTTTAAAATTCGGGCCAATTCCAAATACTTCGGATCCACATGTCGGAATGCTGAAAAGCTCGTCAAGTACACGGAAAAGAAACTGGCGAGCATCACGATGGCCAGTTTCGGCGCCTCCCCGATCCCGAGCCAGAGAATCAAAAGCGGCACGAGCGACAAAGGCGGTACGATGCGGATAAATTCCAAAGGATAGTGAACCACCTCTTCCAAAAGGGCGTGACGTGCGCACATCCAGGACATAAAAAGAGCCAGCGTTGCACTGATGGTGTAGCCGACAATCACGCGTGCAAAACTGACCGACACGTGCACGAAAAGAGAGCCGTCCTTAAGCATCCGACAGGCCGCACGCAACACGTCGGCCGGCGAAGGTAACAGTAAGGGATTTACAAGTCCCCAGGCGCTTGCCGCTATCCAAGCAAGCATTAACACAACCGGCACAAGAGCCGAAAGGAAGAATTTTCTCACCGCCGTCTTCCGAACCATTTAAAAACCATTCTCAAGTGAGCGCGTATCTTAAGGGAGAATTCCCGTATTTTGCACTCGGAATTCGTTCTAGAGCCCCGCCTATTTCGCTACAATGGGACGGTTAACCCCTATCGTTCAGAGTCCGTCATGCACATTACAGTATTTCTCGGCGCCAAATTCGGCAAGCATCCCGTTTATCAAGACAAAATTAAAGAACTCGCCGACTGGATCGGTCGTTCGGGGCATACGCTCGTGTACGGCGGCTCAAAAGAAGGCCTGATGGGGATTCTCGCCGACACGGCCCTGAAAGCCGGCGGCAAAGTCATCGGAATCGAACCGCAATTTTTCATTGAAAGCGCCGTTCAGCACGAGGGCTTAACGCAACTCATTGTCACGAAAGACATGGCCGAACGGAAAAAGAAACTCATTGCACACGGCGATGCGTTTATCGTTTTTCCGGGCGGGTTCGGGACGATGGAAGAGTTTGCCGATGTTCTCTCGATGATTGCCTTAAAGCACCTGAATGCCCCGTGCATCTTTTATAACTTAAACGGTTACTACGATCTGATTCGGCAGTATCTCGATCATATGATTGACGTCGGGTTTGCCGTTGAGGATCAAAGAAAAGGTGTGTACTTCGTCGACAGTCTCAAAGAGATTCAAGAGCTTCTGACAAAGGCGTAAGTTTTTTTAAGCGTGCAAGCAAGAGCTCTTGATGCGTTTTTCGTCCGAAAACGAAAAGCTGGGAAACTTTAACGGCAAGTGAGTCCCCGACCCCGACACGGTGTTCCGGTCTTTCTTGCGTTCCGTGCGACATGCGCGCAGGAAATCTTCGACGCAGGAGCACTCCCGCTCCTGCTCACCTTGCGACTTGAGGCGCCGGAAGTTATCGATAAAAAGAACCGCTACCGAGACGAAAAAAAAGGCACGGACAGAAAGTTATGTAACTCAAAATCCTGTTGCTCTTCGAAAGAGGAAATTCTCAAACACTTTTACTGAAAAGCGTAATCAATCGTGATCCGGATTTCGTCCTCCCCTTCTAGTTTGTCCTCTTGAGCGCAACGTCTGACAAAGCTTAACTCCAATTAATTTTCGGAAGCATTTTCTTTGCAACGCAATCGGTGAGGAAGGCATTGATCAGGGTCTGATAGGGAATATTCAGTTTCTCCGATAACCCTTTGAAGTAATCGATATTCGTTTTGTCAAGACGAATCGTAACGGACTTCTTTGTTTTCTCGACATAGGGGTTTTTTACGGCTTTTGAAAAATCGTATTCTTTGCGCATGGTTATCTCCTATTACGATAGGACTTTGTTTCTGTTTTCGTAGCTTTTCGGGCAGAAATTAATCAAATTTGATCCTCGTTTTTTCGATAACAATGACAAACAACGAGCAATCTCAAAGCATTCGATATTCCCAAAAGGATATAGCGGTCTTCCGCCTCAGAGTGATCAGGATCGAAGATAAGTAACGCCTGTTCATCTGAAAAGACACTTCGGGCCTCTTGAAAGGAAACCCCGTGCTTTTCGCTATTCATTCGCTCCTTAACTGAGTCCCAACTAAATGTTGACATTGCCACCCACCAACTCCTCAGCAAAATTGTACATACAATATACATACAAGACAATATTTTTTCCACCCTACTTTAGAGTAAAAAAACTGATAGGCCGTTCTCCGTTCTCGGCAATACAACGATGCGGCCCGACAAATGCGCTCTTTCTCCCCTTCTTGGCAACCATCCGTCCGACCTACGGCCCTTTATTTGGGGGGAGCGGCCGGGCGTCCCGTGGACAAGTCTGATCCTACACAAGCAGACAACTGAAAACCGTGGAACGTAACAAAAGGCGGGAAAAAGAAAACAATAAGCCCCTCGTCGATTCAAGCCAAACTCGCTCGAATGCAAAAGAAAGACCGGATTCATCCTGTCCGTTACGGCAGTTACTCCGTCTCCGACCCGCAAGCTCAAGCCGCGTGGATTGAAAACGCGGAAACGGACGATTTCGGAGAACTTTAGTCGCAACAGGGAAATGCATCCGAACGTGTAAAGTTGCCGTCCGTACGGGTTTCGCGCTTTCGGCCGATTTAGCGAATCGATCTAAAAAATTTCAATCGAGCATCAAGCACACTTCGGGGCCTTATAGTGCCCCGAAATGCGCTCTTAAACGACACAATTAAAGTTTTCCACCTTCGACCACAAGATCGTCGGGGTTAGCAGCCGATCCGTACACGGGCTCGAGCGTTTCTTTGTACGCCTTGTGGAAGAACTTTTCCTTCCCGAGCTTGACGATTTCATCGTTGATGTACTTTAAAAGCCCCTTATTGCCCTTTTGCACGGCAGCGGCAATCGTATCAAGGTCCCCGAGCTTGGTGATACCGACCTTAAAGCCCTTGTTGACGAGCGCCCAGGCCAGAACCTCGGTATTGTCCGTTGAGAAAGCGTCTCCGCGACCGTCCAGTAAGGCGTTATACGCATCGGCGTATTGATCGTACTTTTGCTGACGGATCTGAGGATAGTGATCCTGGAAATACGTTTCCGCCGTCGTCCCTTTGGCAATAATCAGGGTCTTGCCCTTGAGCTGATCGACCGACGTAATCAGGGCATTTTCCGGCGAAACCACACCGAGAGCGACCTTCATGTAAGGAAGCGCAAAATCAACTTTTTCAGCGCGTTCCTTCGTAACGGTAAAGTTCGCGAGAATAATGTCAACCTTATCGGTCACGAGAAATTCCACACGGTTTGCCGGATCAACGGACACGTACTTGACCTTCACGCCGAGGTCTTTGGCCAGGCGATTGCCGAAATACACGTCATAGCCTTGGTAATTGCCCTTGGCATCGACGTAGCCGAAAGGCGCCTTATCGGAAAAGACGCCGATAACGACCTCTCCGCTCTTTTGGATCGCTTCCAAAGAGCGCGCCTGCGCCGTCAAAGACGCGGCAGAAAAGAAAGCGGCAAACGATACCGCCAAAGTCGTCAAACGCTTTGCGGAATGCGAGAACTTAAACATAGAACTTCCTTTCAAAAAAATTGACGATGGCATTTTTCCTTCACCTTGCACATCAACGCGATTGAAAACGCAGGCCGCATCATCAAGAGCCGGCGTTTTCGGGTTCCTCGTGCTTGCGCACGTAATGAAATGTATGGAGAAAATCACGCGCCCGTTGCGAGGCCGGGTGCGTAAAAAACGTTTCCGGGTCCGTCTCTTCAATGATCTTTCCCTCATCGAGGAAAACAATGCGATCGGCCACGGCACGGGCAAATTGCATTTCGTGCGTGACGATGACCATACTCAGGCCCTCGTCGGCCAATTCCAAAATCACCTGAAGGACTTCGTGAACCATTTCCGGGTCCAGTGCCGCCGTGACCTCATCGAAAAGCATCACGTCCGGGTTCATCGCCAAGGCCCGCACGATGGCAACGCGTTGCTTTTGGCCGCCGGAAAGTTGTCGCGGATAAAAATCGCGTTTTTCCCACAAGCCGACACGCGTTAAAAGGCTTTGCGCGATCTTTTCGGCCTCTTCGCGCGATTGACCTGCGACATGGATGGGAGCGAGCGTGACGTTCTCAAGCACCGTCAAGTGTGGGAAAAGATCGTAACTTTGAAAGACCATCCCCAGACCGTTTCGTAACGTACTGTCGTGCCCGAGCGGTTTTCCTTTAAGGAAGATTTCGCCCCCGTCGATAGCCTCCAGTCCGATCAAGCACCGCAAAAACGTCGATTTTCCGCACCCGCTCGGCCCCAGGATGACGGCAACTTCCCCCTTATTGAGGGCAAAATCAATGCCGTCCAAAATCGTGTTCGTCCCGAAACGCTTCACGAGAGAACGTGTTTGAAGTTGGGGTTCAGTCATCCGTTGCTCCATTTTTTCTCAAGATATTCAGCCGCAAGCGAAATCGGCCAGCAGGCAAAAAAGTAAAGGAAAAACACGACGCCGTAGACCCAAAGGGCCGCCGTCGGAAACAAAAAGCGATTGGCATCGATAATTTGTTGACCGACTTTGAGAACCTCGACCAAACCGATCAAGACCACAAGGCTTGTCGTTTTGATCATGCGCGTGACAAGATTGATAGCGGGCGGCAAAAGGCGACGCACGGCTTGCGGAATAATGATCAGGCGGTACGTTTGAAAAAGCGACAGGCCCAACACATGCGCACTTTCGTATTGATGCTTCGGAATGCTCCCGAGCGCTCCGCGCACAAGATCCCCTAATTCGGCCGTGCCCCACGCGGTAAATACCAAGATCGACGTCGTGTAAGCCGATAAGTTCCAACCGAAGGCCCGTGTAAACCCGAAATACACCACGAATAAAAGCACAAGCTGCGGCATGATGCGGATAAATTCGAGATAAACACGCGAAACGGCTCGTGCAATCGGATTTTCCAGCCGCATGAACATCCCGAAGAGAATCCCGAGCGGAATCGACAGACCCACGCTCACCAGACTGACATTGAGCGTCGTTAAAAGCCCCTCAAGTAGGCGCATCCAACTGTTCGGATCCAAAAGGAGCTCATAGCCCGAAGCCTGCATGACGCATCCTCCGTTCAAGATAGGTTCCCAAAAGCGAAACCGGTAGCAAAATAATGATGTAAGCGGAAACGAGCATCAAAAGCGACTCGTCGGTTCGGTAGTAGTTTCCGATGAGATCCTTCGTTACGTACATCAAATCGGGAAGCGCAATGGCACTGACAACCGAGATTTCTTTTATAAGAAAGATGACATTGGCCACAAAAGCGGGCATTGAAACGGCCAATGCCTGAGGTAGAACAATTAAGCGCATCGTCTGCAAGGGCGTAAAGCCTAAGACACGCGCCGATTCCGTTTGAATCGTCTCGACCGATTCCAAGCCGCTACGCAAGGCTTCGGCCATGTAGCTACCGCCGAGGAACACAAGACCGATGACGGCGCACCATTCGCCCGAAAGACGGATACCGATCTTAGGCAACCCGAAATAAAGGAAAAAGAGCTGCACGAGAAGCGGCGTGTTGCGCGACAGTTCCATGTAAATTTTCGCCAGGGGCGAGAGAATCGGAACCTTGTAGTAGCGTACGACGGCAACCGCGAGGCCGGCGACAAGCGCCAACAAAATTCCGTAGATTCCGACACGAATCGTCAGAATCGCACCGTCGATATACCAGGGAAGATACTTTCCCATGAAGTCCCAATCCAACATCTCTTACTTGGGCGGTAGCATGGGGTACGGACAAAAAAGAAGGACCGCACGCTTACCGCCGGTCCCTTTCTTTTAACTGATCACAATTTCAGTACAAGCCAAACGAATCCGGAGGCAAATCGGAGCAACGACAACACATACAGCAACAATTGCAGCACATGGTCACACCGGTCATTGCGTCTTCTCCGAGATAAAAATATAAAAAACAATTGCTCGTGAGTTTATTGAGGGAAAACCGTGTTGTCAATGAGTAAAACACCGTAGTTATGCTTCTTTTTCGCAATGACGGACAAACTCGTCGCTCAATTTTTTTGATAGTCCGGAATGCAAAAACGTCCGGAAGTGCCGCTTCACGGAGACGGAAAACGCTTCAAGTAGCGAATACCCGATTGTCTTAATCGAGTCATATGTAACTTGTATCTTTCTCTCGGATATGTAGATATTCTCCTGAAAATATAGTAAATTTATATTAAGCGGAGAAAACATGCTAAAAGACACACAGATGCTTATGATGGAGCTGACTCGACAAGGGTACAAAGTTCCCCTTGTTCGCATCGGAACGCTCGTTAAACAAGGAAAGCTGTTTCGCATTATCCGGGGTCTTTATACCGATACGCGCACGATTGACCCGTTCACAGTTTCCGCTGCCGTCCTCCAACCCTCGTATATTTCTTTTGAAAGTGCTCTTTCGGTTCACGGTCTCATTCCCGAGGGTGTTCCGAATGTCACGGCGGCTACTTTCGGCAAGAGACGGTGCAAAACCTATGAAACCGATTGGGGGCTTCTCATTTACCGAGACGTTCCTAAAAAGGCTTTTCCCGAAGAACTGAAACTTTTTGAAAACGGAAGTGATAACTACCTACTTGCCGGCCCGGAAAAGGCCTTGTGCGATAAGCTCTATAGCGTCAGTCCGCTTCGAAGCCGAAAGGCACTTTGGGAGTGGCTCTTCGAGGATATGCGCATCGAAGAAGAGGATTTTCGCAATCTGAGTGCTGTGGCACTCAATCAATTATCAAAACTATATCCCAGTACAAATTTAAAACTACTGGCCGGAGCTTTGACACGGAAAAAGCCATGAATTCTCTCTTGAAACAAATGCTCTCCCGCACGCATTCCGACATGCGTCAAGGACGAGAAGATGCTCTAAAAGAGATTTTGCAGGAAATCATTTTGAGTGCATTAGCCCGAACGGATTTCTTTTCCAAAGCCGCGTTTTACGGGGGAACCGCTTTACGCCTTTTTTACGGTCTGGATCGCTTTTCCGAGGATATGGACTTTTCCTTAAAATGTCCCGATTCTCGATTTAACCTCGCTTCTTATTTGGATGTCATACAGGAGACTCTAAACGAATTCGGTCTTTCTTTTGAAGCTAACTTGAAGGAAAAAAAGCATAAAAGCCCCATTCAGTCGGCCTTTGTCAAAGGAAACACCCGAAGTGTCATGCTCGAAATCTACGGACAAGCAATCGCTCAAACCATTGCTCGCAGTGACGCATTGAAAATTAAGTTGGAAATTGACACGAATCCACCTTGCGGTGCTCAGTTTGAACGCAAAGTGAAGCTCACGCCGGTTCCGCATTTCGTGACCTTGTACGATGAGCCGTCCCTTTTTGCAGGAAAATTGCATGCGATTTTATGCCGCTCTTGGAAAAATCGTGTTAAGGGAAGAGATTTGTTTGACTTCGTCTTTTACCGAAAGCGCGGCACCCCGGTCAATCTTGATCATTTAAGAAACCGCCTGATTGACTCCGGTGCCATAGACAAAACAACACCTTGGAATCGAACAATTCTGATTGATAAGCTCAAAATGCACTTCTCAAAAATTGATTACGAATCGGCAAAAAGAGATGTTATAGCCTTTGTAGAAGGGAAATCCAGGGACCAACTTGCACTCTGGGACGCGGAGTTTTTCAGCCAAATCGTTGATGGGATTAAAGAAACTGCAAGTGGAAAATAAAGGAATCGTTGGCAGAGCCGTAGCGGGCGAAACGATCGCCCGTCAAGGAGAACCGGTGTCAGACCGATGAAAGTCGGCATCCGGCGTTTAATCCAAGAATCCTGAGCCTTTAGGCCAGGGAATGCGTCGATGCTGAAAAGTTACCGTCTCTCTCTTGTGGTGAGCGAAATTCGACAGTGTCAGTTCCAGGCCGGGCCACGTTTCTACGAAGCCTATTCGCGCTGAGCGTGCCATCCCAAGTAGCGCTCAGCGAATTGAGTAGCGGTGAGAATCTGTGTTGCCCCTATATGTTTACGTTCAAGCAAACCTGCGCGCTGGTCGCCGGTGACAAGATTATTTGCAGTACCGGCCTCACAAATGGCAGTGAAGTCTCCCTCGACTAAAGTCGAAGGCTTCCCTCGTTTGTAATCGGAGGGACTGCCTCAGTTCGATGCGGGCTACACTCAGATAATTGGTGTTCTGTTGAACCCAACTCCGCATGGAGCCTAAGGAGCGAACTTAAGGTGCAGGTACTTCTCTTTACGCATTCCGGAACTTTTGCTGCAATGCGCTGCCCCATCGTCACCGACAGGGACTTGAAGATTTCCCGGACGAAATACCGAGCGCCGATGTTGTACGAAGCGCTCAGATCGCAGTTGTAGCGCTTTGCGTTTTGAAAAGTGCAGAGACTGTGATTCTTTTCGTCCCGAGTGACGGCGCCGGAACCGTCGAATGCGAGTTTCGACGTATTCCGAGCGCAGACCCGACTCACCCGCCGGCCGTTGCGGTGAGCCTTGTCTTCCACCATCTGCTGAACGTACCGTGCCCGCCAATGATGAAGTCGCTGTTTCTTGGAGCCGTGTTTGCGCCCTTTGAGATCGAGCTTTTCCATGACAATGACGTGAGCACTGGAGTAAACCGCCGTATCCATGATGAAGTTGGCCGTTTTAACGGCAATCGAATCATTGATGCCTTTGGCCTTCGCCCAAAGCCGAGGCATCTTACGATTACCTTGCTTCTGGGCGTTCTTGATGCGCTGCAGTGCACGATTCAGAGAGTCTTTTTCACGGTCAAGACGCAGGAAACGCCTCGCCAGGACAGTGCCATCTGAGGTCATAACAGAGCAGACGCAGGCATTGTTGATGCCGAGATCGACGCTCACAACGGTTTGTTCGCGGATGGGAGTATCCGTAAGTTTTCTTTCCTCCTCAAAAGGAAAATCGAGCGACCAGTTTTTTCCCCTTCGACGCAGTGTGGGTACACAGGCTTTCCGAACAGGGCAATACTTCGCGATGTAGTCCATATCGGACTTACGCAGCTTCACCTCCACCCAATCCCAAGTATTGCGGATGAAAACCTTGATCCGTACCGTGTAACGATCTGTCGTGTTTTTGAACATGACCTCCCGGTACATGGCAGGAAAAGTACGTCCTGCCTTAGGCTGTCCGGGTTCTTTCCCTTGAGGATTCGCCTTCCACTGCTTCAGACGGGTGTGGTAGGAGGAAACCAAGCCGTAGGCTTCGTTAATGGCGGCTCGGCGCAGGTAGCTCGGAAATTTGTAGAACGATTTCCCGAAGTCGTACTTTGTAAGCGGTCGCCTGGCTGTCGGCCAGCAGAGCAACTCGGTTGCTCGTACGACGAAAGTCGAATTGGTGATCGTTGAAAACGAACCATCCCAATGGTTGAGCATGATGCCGATGAAGTAATCCACCGCCTGACGATAAAGAGCTGCCGTGGTTTCAAAAGCCCCCGCGGATTCCTTTATTTTGGCAGGATAAGTGGAGATAATCTTCATAGCATCGGTTGAAAGTTTCTTTGGATCTTAGAGCACTTCAATGCTTTTTAAAACCGTCGGCTTGACCCGCGACTAAAGTCGCAGGTCAAGCCGACATTTCTATCAAGGCAAAGGGCTCTTCGTACTTGGGCGTGAATGCAACAGTTTTTCCGAACGACCTCTCCGAGGGCCGCTTCGGGTCCGGTTTTTGATAAAAAACGCATAGACTGAAAACGAAAAAACATGCATTTCGAATCGTCCGGTTCCGTTAAAATCGCGATGAACTCCTTTGTGAAAGAAAATCAATGGCACCAGGTGATACTTCCGTCCTCGTAATTATTCCGGCCGCCGGCGCCGGAACTCGCATGGCCAGTTCCGTTCCTAAGCAATATCTGTTACTCGGAAAAGCATTCGGCTCTGTCCTTGAAGTCTCAGTCAAAGCCATGCAACAAGCCCTTCCCGAAGCAACCGTTGTCGTTGCCGTCCAAGCGAACGATGCGCTCATTGCCTCTCAACAGCTTTCCGGGGCAAGAATTCTGACAACAGGCGGGACGACACGTGAAGAAACGGTTTACAAGACACTTTCGGCGCTCAAAGACACATTTCCGCCCGATACACTCGTTTTCGTGCACGATGCAGCCCGTGCTCTTGTTCTACCCGATGACGTACGAAAACTCAAAGACGCGGCCTTGCTCGCAATGAAAAAGGGCGCAGCAGGTGCCGTTCTTGCCGTAAGACTTCCCGATACGGTCAAACGTGTGAACAAAGACGGAAAAATCACTCAAGACATTGAAAGAAGCGGACTTGTGCGCATTGCGACGCCGCAGGTCTTTGCCATGAAGACACTGCTTAGCGCCTTATCGAAAAACACGGATGCGACTGATGAATCAAGTGCCGTACGCTCTGTGGGCGGACAGGTGCATGTTGTATACGGATCCCCGATGAACTTTAAAATCACGGAACCGGCGGATTTACACCTTGCGCAACGACTCTTAGGAAACAATATGCCGACAACTCGTATCGGACTCGGATATGACTCGCACCGGTTTGCCGTCGGTCGTAAACTCATTCTCGGGGGAGTGGAAATTCCCTACGAAAAAGGATTGGTCGGTCACAGCGATGCCGACGTTCTGACGCACGCGGTCATCGACGCACTTTTGGGTGCGGCGCATTTGGGCAATATCGGACGCCTGTTTCCCGATACAGACCCGGCCTACCTAGGCGCCGACTCCGTTCAATTGCTTAAAGAAGTCGTCAGGCGAACCGGTCAAGCCGGTTGGCACCTTGTCAACCTTGATGCAGTCCTTATAACCGAGGCACCGAAAATCAATCCTTATGTAGCTAAAATTGAGGCAACCTTGGCCGAAGCCCTGGGTGCGGATGCCTCGGTCGTCAGTGTCAAACCCAAAACCAACGAAAAAATGGGGTTTGAAGGACGAGGAGAGGGGATATCCGCACAAGTGACCGTTTTACTGGAAAGGACAGACGAATGATTGATAATAAAAAACATTTCCGCAAACGTTTAAGTCAGTTAAACGCGCTGTCCGACACGGAACTTCTTGACTTATACGGAAAAGAACACACGGACACGGATGATGAGGCAATTAAGCACATTCTCGAAGAACGTAACGTGCCCTTGCCGCAAAAGCATGGGGCCGTTACGGAAGACGAAAGTGCAACGCGCATCATTGAAATTTCGGAACTTGCCGGCGTCAAGACCGAAGTCCCCAAAAAAGTCGGTCTGACATGGATGGAAGGAATTCCCCTTGTAGCCGGCGTCGCGGTGATTTATTTTCTCTACCCGTACTCATTCTGGCTTGCGGTTATCGGCGGCCTTCTGACCGCCGGGGCTCTTTTCTGGCTTTTTCGATTCGTCCGGCGTTACTGGCGACGCCTGGCAGTGAAAGATACCTACGCTAAAGACCTTTAATCGGATTTTTTTAAAGTGCGTCCGCCCGCGAAAGAAAACACGAGACTTTTTTCTCGCCGTTCGGCAACCAAGCTAAGGTCAAAACGAAGTCTTTTCCTGAAGTCGTTCTTAATTCGGAAAAAAAAGAGGCTCCCCCGTTTTTCGTGCCGCTTTTCCGATCTCTCCGTTAAGACGCAAGCATCTGCGCGAGAATTTCTTTTGATACGGGAACCGGGTCAACGGCTCGAAAGTCAGCGTCCAGAGCCTGCGTAAAAAGCGTCTTTTTTCCGATCGGTGCATGAACAATCTGAACGCCGCGGTTATCCGGCACTCGAATGCGCACATCGCTACCGTCGACGATGAGTTTACCGTTAAGTTTCACGGCACATTCGTGCACACCCCAGGCTTTGTAAAAGGCCGACACTTTTTCTTCCGGTGGGAAACGGGATAAAAAATCCCGCCCGAAACAGCGTTCGGAAATCGCTTCAAGCGGACGTTCGGGTCGCAAAACTTCCAAATCAATCGCAACCGGCTTTGTTGCAAGAGCCGCACCGACAAACGTTGCCGTATGCGAAATCGTGGAATAAAGAGGAGCGTCGGATAGAACAATCGGTGAGTAAGGCGGGTTTTCTCGAAATTGCACATGAAGGCCACGAGCTTTGGCCAAGGCAACCAGCAAGAGCCGCGTCCAAAGAAAGTCAGATCGTCGCCTCGGACTTAGAAAACTCTCGGAACGTTCAATCACATCCGGCAGAAGAGACGCGAGCAACCCGACATCGGGCCTAGCGTCAATTCGCTCTAGATAGATACAGTCGCAAAATGGGCAAAGCGTCATAGCGGAATCGGTCTCCTTGAAGGCAACGCGGCATAATATCCGTATTTGGCATTTTCCTCAAAGAGGGAACGATACCCAGAAAATCTTAAGATGACATGACAAAGAGATCTTAAAAAACCTACGATTTCGTGAAAAAACCAATTTTAACCA
>DHJT01000088.1:0-4039 GCA_002404465.1 Sutterella sp. UBA4713
TTAACGGGGTCGCCGAAATTGTGAGCGGATATCAGGCGAGTAAACAAGCTGTGATTCAGGTTGGCTCGATTGATATCAACAAGGGGGATTTTAGCTTTGGGACTCCTTGTTCGTCAGCTGGCATGGCGTACGACAATGATCCTGATTCCGGTAGCTATACAAGCATGGCTGTTGCTTTAATAGCCCTTAACAAAAGCATCCGAATTAACATGAATACCGAGAATTCTGTCTTGTCTCTCGGTCATCTCGGTACTGAGACGACTCCGACGGCTCTCGATATTTACTTCAATGAGGAGGCTTTAGGTAGCGACACATGTCAAGTCCAAGTCTTTACTGATGATTTTACAAAAATTTCTAATGGTTCTTCTCTTCAAGTGATTGCCGCCGACGGCATTCTCTCCGGATCAACCCCTCTGGGGACAGCTCAGAAGTTAGCCGATAAAGTTTTTTATAACAATTCAAATGAAGCTACAGGAACAGACCAAGACCGTACCCAAGTGCTTGGCCCTCTCGCTGAACGTAAAGCAACTGTGGTAGCAGCCGGTATTGATGAGGGTTATACATACGATATTGACGAAAGCGGGCAGATCATTCCCTCATCGGTTGTTGTAACGGAAAACACCACCACGCACGCCTTCTCGCAACTTTCTGCGGTCAATTACATGCAGTGGCGCTCTGCGATGAATCATCTGCAATACCGTATGGGGGAACTGCGCGATCATTCCGGTCTTAATAACGGCGCTTGGATTCGCGCCTACAACGGCAAAGATAAGTACGGCTCTCAAGACGTAAAGAATACGTACTACGGATTCCAAGCCGGGTACGATCACCGTCCGGAAGGCACGAACATTCTCGTGGGCGGTGCCGTCAGTTACACCCACGGTGATTCCGATTTCCGAGTCGGTGATGGCAATAATTACAACTATCATTTCACCGGATACGGTACTTGGTTGGCCGATAACGGATTGTTCTTAGACGGAACGTTCAAGATCGGTCGCCTTTCCAATGACATCACGATGAATGCTTTATCGACTGCCGGAGCGGGCAAGACCTCTTATAAGACCAATGCCTTTAGCGTTTCGGCCGAACTCGGCTGGCGCTTTAATTGGAAGGAGCGCGCTTATATCGAGCCGCAGGCGGAAATCATGTACGGTCGTATTAATTCGGCAGACTACACCTTCCGAGATATCTCGGTTACGGCTGAGTCCGTCGAGTCGACGGTCGGCCGCCTCGGTCTGCAAATCGGCTTTACGTGCCCGAGCAAGAAGGGAGGAGCCTATCTGCGTGCATCCGTGTTGCATGACTTCCAGGGTACAACGCGTACGCGCTTTGCTACGGCATCCCGGTCAACGACAATCTCGGAAGATTTGGGGGATACCTGGTATGAACTCGGTATCGGTGCCAATTACAATTTGACGGATACGACGTACTTTTATGCGGATGTGAATTACGCCGCTGGTGGCGAGGTTGAGTCGCCCTGGCGCTGGAGCATCGGCGTGCGTCACGCCTTCTGATGAGTAAGTTCCCTAAAGTTGTGTGAATGTAAGCGATTGCCCGAGTAAATTTTCGGGCAATCGTTTTATTCGGTTTAAAGAAGCCGAAAGATCTTTGCCGCATCGGCGTTGTCGTGCGACAATTTTGTCCTTTAAAAAAGTCGACTCAACCAGAAGGCCTTGTCGATCTTCTCGCGCAAAAGGCCGAGGCATTTGAGGCACAAAGCGAAGCGTTTTAGCGCCGTTCGCTTAAGAGGGCAAAAACCGTCGGCACTTTTTCCAGTGTTCCTAGCGCTTGTTTCCAATCACGAACTTTGCGTGTTCGAATCGACTCTTTCGATCCGGTTACATCGACGGCAACCGTCAAGAGTGTTTCAGGATTTAGTGTTGTCGCCAGTGCCTCAAGCATTTTGTTGTTGCGATACGGTGTTTCGATCAATAGTTCCGTTTCGCCGGCTCGACTTTCTCTTTCCAGGTGCAAGATGGCTTTATCCCGCTCGTGCGGCTCGACGGGTAAATACCCCCAGAAGCGAAAACGTTGTCCGTTTAGCCCCGAGGCCATGAGGGTTAAAAGAATCGAACAGGGGCCGACAAGGGGAACCACGCGAATTCCGAGTGCGTGAGCCGAGCGAATCAAACCGGCTCCGGGATCGGCAACGGCAGGACACCCCGATTCGCTGACAAGACAGGCGTTGCGACCTGACATGATAGGATTTAACCAGTCTCGGACGCGTGTCGGATCCGGACGGTGGCCGATTTCCTCAATCGTCAATTCAATAAGGGGTTTCGGGTGGGCAAGCGCTTTGAGAAAAGTGCGAGCCGATTTGGCGTTTTCCGCGAGAAAATAATCCGTTTTGCGTGCCGTCTCAAGGACCCTGTCTGGAAGTGTTTCTCGAACGTCTCTTTCGGAAATGCGGTTCGGGAGTAAATGGAGAATGCCCGTCATGAAAGTCCTTTAATCGGGCTGATCCCTGAGGCGATTAAAAAGGTCGTCAGTTGCATGAGCGGCAACCCGATCAGTGACGTCGGATCGTCGCTTCGAACCGATTCCATCAAAGCAATTCCGAGGCTTTCGATTTTGGCACTTCCGGCACAGTTGTACGGTTCTTCCCGTTTCAGATAGTCTTCAATCGCCTTATCCGAAAGAGAGCGCATCCGAACCGTCGTGTCGCTGACGCATTCGCGGATGTGTTGCTCCGTGTCGATGACGCAAAGCGCCGTATGAAAAACGGCCGTTTTCCCGGAAAGCCTCTTTAATTGTTTTCGGGCGTTTTCAAAATTCCCGGGTTTCCCGAGTGCGCAACCCTCCGATTCGCAAACCTGATCGGAAGCAATGATGACAGCCTCAGGATGCAAGCGTCGGACGGCTAGGGCTTTTTCCCGGGCAAGGCGGATACTGAGCGCCGAAGGCGTTTCCCCGGCAAGAGCGCTCTCGTTAATGTCAGGAGAAACGCACGAAAAGGGAATCCCCAGGCGACTTAAAAGTTCTTTTCGGTAAACGGAAGAACTGGCCAAAATAAGCGGTGGATTTGTCATAATGTTCGGATTCTATCGTTTTTCCTCGATTCCGTAAGAGGGGATTAAGACTATGCAATTGGATATTTTCGAATTTGCCCAATCCAAAAATACACTTTCAGGCGATGTTTCGTTATCGGAGATGCCCGAACTTGCAAAGACGCTTGCCGGTGAGAAAAAAACTGCGGATGTTCAATTCGTCCTTTCGCCGCGTTCCGGTGAAAAAGGACTTCCTGCCGTGGAACTTTCGATTCAAGCGACGATTACCACGGCCTGCGTGTATTGCGGTGAGCCCTGTAAGATTGTCATTGAAAAGGACATTCCGTTTCTTTTAACCGAAACGGAGGAGGAGGCCGACGGCCTGCCGATTGAGGAGGACGGTCCTTTTGACGTGATCGTCGGATCGCGCAAGTTCGATTTGACGCACCTGATTGAGGAAGAATTGCTCCTTAGCCTTCCTGCCTTTCCTCGGCATGATGTCTGCAAAGTGCAGCCCCAAACGCAAACCGAAGAAGACGGCGCTGACCTTCCAGAAAATAACAAGCCCTTTTCCGGACTTTCGGAACTCATTAAAACAAAGACCAAAAACGGGTCCTAGGGATTTCCCTCAAAACACGCAAATAGGCATTTCTCCTAACGTACAATCGAAAACATGCCGGAAATTTTTGCACGTCGTGCGGTTACCGTGCCTCCGGCAAACCTTTTCTCGAGAAAGAAAAAATTCTCTTTAGTCCGGTTTTGGAGAAATACATGCCAAAAATGACGTTACTGGTTTGTGCCCTGTGCTTTGCAGGAACTGTGTCGGCAGCCCCCGTCACAGGGAACGATGCAAGCACCAAACCGAATAAGTACTATCTGACGTCGGCCGAAACCGTCGATAGCGTTGCTTTGATTCCTCCGCCTCCGATGCCGGTGAAGGCAACCGACCCTGTCAATGACGCCGATCGCATCGCCTATGAAGAGGGTCTTAAGATGCGTACGGGTAAGCGCGGTAGGCAAGCCGTTTTGGATGCGGACAGCACAAAGGTTCA
>DHJT01000088.1:4189-12707 GCA_002404465.1 Sutterella sp. UBA4713
AAAAGTACAACCGGATTCGTCCGTTTGTTTATTACAACCAACCGACGTGCTACAAGGACGATGAGGCACGTCTTTCCAAAGACGGCGGTTATCCGTCGGGTCACTCGGCTCGCGGTTGGGCCGTGGCCCTCATTTTGGCAGAAGTCAATCCCGATAACAAAGACGCAATTTTGCAGCGCGGCATCGACATGGGACGCTCGCGCGTTATCTGCGGCTATCACTGGGCTTCGGATGTTGAAAATGCACGGTTAATCGGGGCGGCCAACGTTGCGGCTTTGCACGCCAATCCGCGATTTATGAAGGATTTAAACGAAGTGAAAGCGGAATTTGCTGCTTTAAAGAAAGCCGGAAAAGTCACATTCCATAACAAGAATTAGAAATGCCGGTCGGGGGTGGCTACTGTGTCGCTCCCGATTTAAGAGGTCGGAAGCATCCGTCCGAGGATCCCCAAACTAATGAGCCAGAAAAGGACGGCACTTCCGCGATTGAGAATTCGGGAGACGCGTTCGCCTTTTAAATAACGGCTGGCCCAGACCGTCAGACTGCTATAGAGCGTGTGCCCGACAAAACACACGACCGTGTAGATAGTAATTAAAAGAGCGGCCTTTTGTAGGTAGTTTTCATCGGGGTGAATGAATTGCGGGAAAAGAGCGACCAAGCTCACAATCAAAACAGGATTTGTTACGCTTAATAAAACCCCGAATGTAAATGCGCCGATGACGTTGTCTTCACGGGCGGAGTGATTGACATTTTGTGCCTCGGATAAATCAACGACTTTCGCCGTCCAGTTTCGGTATCCCAGATAGACTAACACAAGAGCACCGGCAATTTGAATGGCTAGATAAAGTCGCGGTGATGAGGCAACGACGACACCCAGACCTGCAGCCGTCAAAACATTAGTGATAAATACACCGAGCGAGATGGCCGCAGGCGATAAAAGAAGGTGGCGTCGTCCGTATCGAAAACCGCAGGAAATCGTGTATAAAACGCCGGGGCCCGGAGTTAAAACCGTGACGACAACCAAAAGAAAAAAGAGAATAAGTTCGCTCATGCGATAATGGTCATTGCAAAGAGCCGTTATGCTAGCACGTGCCTGACGGCAGATTTTTAGATTTCAAAAAATCACCTTAAGACAAGATCTGTCAAGCGAAATCTAATTTGCCCCCCGAAAACGTCTTTTGAATTGACCCCCGTCTGTAACACGCTTTACGTGACGTTTAACCACGAAAAGCAGTTGTCCGATTCTTTAAGACCGTAAAAGAGTTGGTCTTTTTATGTGTCCTCTTCGATGACGCGTAAAAGTTCGGTTTCGATAAATAACACGGTTTCCGGATTTTTCAGAGTATCCCCTTCGATAAAAAACACATCTTCAACGCGTTCGTCAAGTGTGGTAATTTTGGCACTGACAAGGCTTACACCGTATGAAGCCAAGGTTCGAGCGACGGTATATAAGAGTCCGATTCGATCCGTGCAAGTCATTTGCAATAATGCCCCCTTGCCGGCGTCATCCGGTTCGATATCAATGACGGTTTTGACCGGAAAACTTCGCGAACGCCGCGAAAGACGAGCAGTCTTAGTGGGACGGAGCTCTTCGTTTTTGGCCAGATTTTCGCGTAATCGTTTACTGAGCCCCATCTTAAAATCGACTAAATTCGGTCGATTGCGTTTGTCTTGGACAAGGAAGGTATCAAGAATTCGTCCCGAACGGGTTGTGTGAATGCGCGCCTCCAAAACCGATAACCCTTCGTGCTCGAAAGTCTGAAAAACACGTGCCAGTACGGCCGGTTTATCTTTCTGGCTTAAAAATATCTTCAAGAGCCCGGGACTGACCTCTTTAAGTTCGATAATCGGTTCCGAGTCGACTGGCTTATCTGACAAAATCGTTGCATGCCAAACGATGTCATCGACGGCATGTCGCATAAAGTACGTTAAATCGAGATCGTTAAGAAAACCCCTGATTTGTTCGTCGGACAGACCTGCTTGAAAAAGGGCGCTTCGAATGGATAGTTCTTTTTCTGCAAAAAGGGATTGCTTGTCGGTCCGAAGGCGGTTGCCTAAAAGAGCAGCGCATGCTTTAGTGTATAAATCTTCAATGAGTTCTGCCTTCCACGTATTCCAAACCTTCGGGTTTGTCGCCCGAATATCCGCCACGGTTAAAAGATACAAGGCATCTAAGTGTGCTTTATCGCCGACGAGGGCGGCAAAATCAGCAATGACGCTCGGGTCGCTCGTATCTTTTTTTTGAGCTGTCGAACTCATCGTCAGATGCTCACGAACAAGGAAGCGGACAAAGTCAATCGAGGCGGGGGTAAGGCCTAAAGAAGTGCAAAAAGAGCCTGCCATTTGCTCTCCGAGAGTGGCATGATGCCCGCCGAGCCCTTTACCGACGTCATGAAAAATTGCAGCAAGAACCAGTTCTTCGATACCATCGATTTGGGCCATGACTTCCGAACAGTGGGGAAATTCATGCGCGTATGAGGAATGCGTAAAACGGCGCAAGTATTTAATCACACGCATCGTATGTTGATCGACCGTGTAAGCATGAAACAAGTCATGTTGCATTTGACCGACAACGCGTCCGAATGCCGGAATCAGGCGTCCGAGCACACCCCACTGGTTCATCAGTTGCAGACAGCGCGTACAACCGTAGCGTGATTGTAAGATGTGTCGGAATACGGTTTTACACGCTTTTGATTCAAAGGACAGTGCATCGGTTTTACGTGCCTCACGATATAGGGCACGCATCAGTTCAGTGGAAAAATCCTTTAATTCCTGATGGTGTGAAAATTCGAAAAAGAGCGTTAAAAGGAATGCCGGATTTGCGTGAAGTCGGGATGAGTCCTCGATATCGAGTGTTTGTCCGCGCGCAATCAATCCGGGTGCTATGGCATGCAAGTTGCATTCATCGGCATCGGCCCGAAACAGATGCTCTTCAAGTGAGCGCATGGCAATCGCATTTAACAGTTCCACATTGTGCGCATTGCGATAGTAGCGCTTCATTAAAAGCTCGGCAGCATCAAGCCCCGACGTGGCTTTAATCCCGAGCGAGAGTGCAAGCGGAATCTGTTTTTCAAAAAGCAGGCGGTTTTCTGCGCGACGGCTCATCAGGTGCAACCGAAGCCTTAAATCGGAAAGAAAAGCGTGAGCGTCGGAAAATTCAGCCCATTCTTCGGCTGTAAAAATTCCACGATTGACTAGGTCTTCGGGTTTGTCAATCAGACCGGCTGCCTTTGCGCACCAAAGAACCATCTGAATGTCCCGCAGGCCCCCCGGAGAGTCCTTAATATCGGGCTCAAGCTCATAGGGCGTATCGTCGTGCTTGCGACGGCGCTGATGCATCTCAAGTTCTTTTTCTCGAAAAAACGTAGCAGGATTAAGCGCACGAAGGTATTCGGAACGCGTTACCTCGAAAAGCGCTTTGTCGCCGAACAAAAAACGCGATTCAAGAAAGTTGGTCGATAGGGCAATATCGTGCGAGCAGTCCGTCAGTGTCTCACCGGATGTGCGCACGGAGGCGCCCACTGAAAGTCCCAGATCCCAAAGCGAAGTTAAAAAGGCGCTGACGCGCCCGGCATCGTCTTCGGGAAAACGGTCGGGAATCAGGACGAGTAAATCAATATCTGAAAAGGGAAAGAGTTCGGCACGGCCGAACCCGCCGGCAGCCAAAAGTGCAATACCTTTCGGTAGGTCCGATGCAATCGTGCGTTCGGCAATGACGCTCTCGAGCAGTCGCGTGTGCCCTGCCAAATAGGCCGAAACATCGGAATTAATCTCAAAGGCTTGTTTCAGAGCCTCTTTTTCTTTGAGATAACGAAGCGTCTTTTCGGGCACACATTCCTCGTTTAGGAAAAAGACGTCGGTTTTTTCCAGCCTTTGACCCAAGTAGGCGGCAGGCGGGATCCTTCACTTACAGTCAAAATGTCATAACCCGTCTCTGTCACAAGAACCTGTAATTCCCACTGTGCCGAAAGACTTTGGTCTTTCGTGACGACGGTCCAGCCGTTTCCGAGTGTGGAAATAAAACGCTTCCCGGTATTGACCATCGGTTCGACCGTAAAAATCATACCGGGTTCGAAATCGGCCGTCGGAGCCGAAAGCGGGAAGTGACTGACATGGGGCTCACCGTGAAACTCTCGTCCGATACCGTGCCCGCCGTACTCTCGAACAATCGTCAGCCCCATCGGGGTAACAAAGTCGTAGCAGGCCTGTCCGATGTCATTGAAGTTGCCGCCGGGGCGTACGGCTTCGATGCCGGCCCACATACAACCGTATGTGGCTTCGACAAGACGAGATCCGGCAATCGTGGGTTTGCCGACGATAAACATGCGGGAGTTATCACCGTAAAAGCCGTCTTTTTCCAGTGTCACGTCGATATTGACGATATCGCCGTTGCGCAGGATCTTTTTTTCGCTCGGAATGCCGTGGCAGATGACGTGATTGACGGAAATGCAGGTGGCTGCCGGGTACGGCGTCATGCCCTCGGGTTTGTAGTGTAGGCAAGCCGAGCGAGCGCCGAGTACGTTAACGGTATACTCGAGCATCATGTCGTCGAGGCGCTTTGTGCTCACGCCGGCTTTAACAAAGGGCGTGATGTAATCTAAGAGCTTAGAGGCCAAGTAGCCGACGCGGCGGATGGCCTCAATTTCGTCTGCTTTATAAATGATGATGGGTTTTGTCATAATGCATTATGTGCGGGAAATCAACTTAAGTGTTTTCCCGTTTTCTAAATAAAGTGTCGTCTTCGTGTCGCGCAGGGCACATTCGGCTAATGTACAGACACCTGCGCCGTAGACTGCAACGGCCGCAGGAGATTTGTCCTTATCAAGGAGGTCGCTTCCTGGCACAACGTCGCTACCGGCTCCCTGATACAGGGCCAAGCGCCGTGCGGGGTGTCCGATCGCATGAATGCGCGAAACGATTTCCTGACCGACATAGCACCCCTTGTTAAAACTGACGCCGCCGATTAAATCCAAATTCAACGATTGCGGAAGAAATCTTCCTTGCGTCTGAGAAAAAACGAAAGGGATCAATGCATGGGCGGCGGCTTCCCACCAGACAGTTTCATCCGCGGGTTGATCCGGAACTGCCTGTGTTAAGGCCAGAGTCACCGTTTCTTTTGTGTAAAGAGGCGTATTTACCGGGAAGACCTCGGGCGCAAAAGAGCCGCACACGGCGTAGTTTTGTTCGATGCTTACGGTTACGTCGCGGCGCAAGGTGTATAGCGTCAGACGCCGCGCAAGAGTCTCTAAAGTATCTTTCGAAGCAATGGCAAAAAAGGATGCATCTTTCCGGGTAAGATAAAAGACGGCAAGAAGCCTGCCTTTGGGATCGCAATAGCCGGTCGGTTGAAGTTCGGTATTGATTCGGGTGATATCGCCGGTGATTTGCCCTTGCAAAAACGAGGCGGCGTCGCAACCGGTAAATCGCAGAACACCGAGGCGGGAAAGCGCGAAAATCGATTTGTCCGAAGTAAGTTCCATGCGGCTGAATCCTTAACGTAAGTGCTGTATTATAAGTGGTTGCCTCGATGACAAATTCGAGGAATCTTTCACGTTTTTCACGAACGTTTTGCACTGTGACGATACAACCGGAAAATACAAGTACAACTGAAAAGCCCTTGGTATCACGTTTGAGGGCTTTTTGCCTCCGGTGTTTGAAAAAAATTCTTGCCCGGTATCGCTCGCTAAACTCGAAAGGACGCCTTATCGCTTTGGCTTCCGGTGCTTTTTTCGGATTTTTTCTCCTTGCGACGGTCTTTTCCGTCTTTTTTTATTTCACGCCGGTTTCGTTTCACACGCGTGCCTACCAGGTCGATGTCACGGTTGTACCCGGTGATACGGCCCGGTCGATTGCCGGCAAAATTTCCAGAAGCGGTCTCGGTGTCAATGAAACGGTGTTAACCGGGCTACTTCGTCTTTTCGGCGACCATGCCAGCATCCATGCGGGGCGCTACCGCTTTGAGCGCGGCGATTCTTTGGCAACGATTGTTGAGGCGATTGCCGACGGCGTTGTGGCCGTCGGCAAGCTCCGTGTGGCTGACGGAATGACATTTAAAGAATTGCGGGCTCTGATCGACGCAAACCCTGATCTACAGCACACAACCACTCAGTTAACGGACTTACAGATTTTGAAAAAGCTCGGAGCAACCGAATCGCACCCGGAAGGCCTTTTTGCGCCCGACACCTATCAGTTTCGAGCCGGCGAGACGGATCTGTCGGTTCTGGCACTTGCGTACAACAAGCAAAAGAGCGATTTGATGCGTGAGTGGAACGATCGAGCCGACGGACTGAAACTTAAAAGCCCGTATCAAGCGCTGATATTGGCCTCGATTATTGAAAAAGAAACGGGTGTGAAAACCGACAGGCACCTAGTAAGTTCCGTCTTTCACAATCGCTTGAAAATCTGGATGCCGCTTCAAACCGATCCGACGATTATTTATGCGATGGGAGAGGACTTCAAAGGACGTTTAAGGAAACGCGATTTACAGCGTCCCGGTCCCTATAACAGTTATCTGAATTACGGTTTGCCGCCGACACCGATCGGCATGCCCGGTCTTGAATCAATTCGAGCCGCTTTGCATCCGAGCCAAACAAAATATCTATACTTTGTGGCACGCGGGGACGGAACGACGGTTTTCTCCAATACCCTGCAAGTGCATAATCGGGCAGTGGCCAAATACCAAAAGACAAAAAAGAGGACGAAGTCCGGATCATGAGTCGCGGAGTTTTTATTACATTTGAAGGCATTGACGGCGCCGGTAAAAGTACGCAAATCGACGCTTTTGCGACCTTTCTTAAACGACACGGTCATGAAGTCGTTCGAACGCGCGAGCCGGGCGGAACACCGCTGGCTGAAAAAATTCGCATGCTTCTTCTCAATGAGCCGATGACGGTTTCAACCGAAACACTTCTTTTTTTTGCCGCACGTGCCGAGCATATTGCCGATGTCATTGAGCCGGCATTAAAGCGCGGGGCCTGGGTTCTTTCCGATCGCTTTACCGATGCGACCTATGCTTACCAAGTCGGGGGAAAAGGCGAGAGTGCTCGGTTTGTCGAAACATTGGAGAAACTCGTACAGGGATCATTGCAGCCCGATCACACCGTTCTTTTTGACATTACCCCGGAGCTGGCAGCAACACGTCGCGCTAAAGCGCGGGCTGCCGATCGCTTTGAAAGCGAGAATTCAGTCTTTTTTTCTGCCGTGCGTCAAGCGTATTTGACGCGAGCCGTCCGTTCGCCGAATCGTTTTTTTATTCTCGATGCCTCTTTGCCCCCAAATGTAATGACACAGCGACTTCTTGCGGAGGCAAGCACATGGCTTTAGCTCAATACCCCTGGCAGGAGGACCTTGCGCAGCAACTTTCCAAATTAAAAAATGCGCTTCCCAATGCCCTTTTGATCTACGGACCACGCGGAATCGGTACATTTGATTTAGCCCATGCCTTTTGCCAAAGCTTACTGTGTGAAGCACCGCAAAGTGATGGTTCGGCGTGCAGGGCGTGTCGTGCGTGTCGACTTTTCAAAACATTTTCTCATCCCGACATGCGTTATCTAGTCAGCGAAGCCGAATCGATACCGCGTGAGATTCCGTTTGTTCCGCCCGAGAACAGTACTTCGACTCGCAAGAACCTATATCGGGAAATTTTGATTCATCAAACACGCGCGTTAACCGATTTTCTAACGCTTAAAAGCCACGAAGGCGGCAGGCGCGTTGTTTTGGTCTATCCGGCCGACAAAATTCGTGCCGAAGCTGCCGCATCGCTCCTTAAAAGTATCGAAGAGCCTCCCGAAGGACTTATTTTTGTCCTTGTGGCCGACGAAATTGATCGCGTGTTGCCGACGATTCGTTCTCGCTGCCGTTTGCTTCGAGCAACGCCGCCGACAAGAGAGCAGTCGCTTACTTGGCTAAAAAACCAAAAGATTCAAAATCCTGAAAAAGCACTTGACGCGGCAGGCGGAATGCCGCTGACGGTCTTTGAGATTGATGCACGGTTGACACTTTCCGTCGATGAGCAGGAAGCGTTAATCGACCTTCTTTTAAAGGGTAAGAATGCCGATGCCGAGGACATCTGTTCTCTTTTGGGTCGCGATCCGGCGCTTCCTGCTTATGCCGGATTTTTAGCACGGTGGGCTTGGGATATTGCATCGGTTCGCCAAGGGGGACCGGCACGGTATTTTCCGGATCGGCTCGATGCGATACAAAGGTTGATGCAGGACACGGACGCAACGAAACTTTACATGTGGATTAACAGTGTCCGTGACGTCAAGCGAGTCAGTTCCCATCCGTTAAATGCGCGCATGACTCTCGAGGCATTGCTTTTGGCGTATGCTCGCGCCCTAACGTAAAAAATAATTTTCGGAGTTTGATTTCATGATAATTGCGTCTACGATCGGTGACGTGCGTCAAACCGTAAAGGCTTGGCGTAAAGAGGGACGGACAATCGGTCTCGTGCCGACCATGGGGTATTTGCACGAAGGGCACGCAAGCCTCGTAAAAGCAGCAAAAGCTGCCTGCGACC